>NZ_JBZXVU010000017.1:0-82893 GCF_058892565.1 Hirschia sp.
CCTTATTTCTTTTTCATAAAGCCAGAGAATTTGTCGTTAAAGCGAGATACACGACCTGCACGGTCCATCATGTGCTGGTTTCCACCAGTCCAAGCTGGGTGTGTCTTAGGGTCAATATCCAACTGAAGAGTATCGCCTTCTTTACCCATTGTTGAACGAGTTTTGTAAGAAGTTCCATCTGTCATCTTGACAGTGATGAAGTGATAGTCCGGATGTACGTCTTGTTTCATCGGTACGTGGCCCTTAAACGCCTTGGTCTTAGTTTTTAAAATCGAAGCAGCGCGCTTACCGGATATAGAGACATTTATCAACCCCTAACTGGGTTTTAGAGCAGAATAAAATATGACAGAACACCAAACACAAGCCGATATTGATCGCAAAACTGGTACACAGAAACGTGGATCAGCTGCCCTACCTGATAGACCACGCAGCAAGAAACTACGTCCTCTCCTTCAGTTATGGCCATATGTTGCTGGAAGAGGTGTCATTTTCTGGCCCGCTCTACTTCTGCTTCTCGCCGGTGTAGGTATTACCCTCTATTTGCCCGTTGTATTACGCGGCATTGTCGACAATGGCCTCGCCAATAACGACATTCCAGCCATCAATAGCGGCTTCAAAACTTTTATCGGTGTGGTCATCCTCATGACACTCATCACCTCAGCGCGCTTTTATTTTATGTCTTTGTTAGGTGAACGTGCTGCCGCCGATTTACGCTCAGATGTGTACCAAAAACTAATCAACCTCTCATCTGGTTATTATTCCAGCTTGCGATCAGGTGAAGCTGTCTCTCGTCTAACAGCCGATGTCACATTAATTGAAAGCTTTCTTGGTTCGTCTGCTTCAATCTTTTTACGCAACGCGCTTTCCCTCACAGGTGCGCTAATCATGATGTTCATCCTGAACTGGCGCTTAACCGGTGTTATGTTCATCGCAGTGCCGCTCATTATGATACCCATGTTCGTGATCGGTACGCGTGTGCGTAAACTCTCCACTGCTGTTCAAGACCGTATTGCTGATGCCGCAGGAGAAGCTTCTGAGAGCCTTGAAGCGATTGAACTGGTTCAAGCGTATGGACAAGAAGCCACACGTGCCAGCCGTTTCCGCCAAGCATGTGAAACTGCATTCATCGCTGCCCGTCGCCGCATTGGCGCGCAAACGCTTATGTCAGGTTCAATTATCTTCGGATTATTTACTGGTATCGCCTTCATGGCATGGCTGGCCATTCAGGAAGTACTTGCAGGCCGAATGACGTCTGGAGAGTTAGCCCAGTTTGCAATGTATGCCCTATCAGGTGTTTCAGGCTTCGGAATGCTGGCTGATGTTTTCAATGCGGCCATGCGAACCTCCGGTGCTATTCAGCGGTGCTCAGAAATCCTCAATGAAGATCCTGACATCCGCGCGCCTGAAAAGCCTCTTAATCTACCATCCCCTGTTACTGGTGCTGTGCGTTTCGACAATGTATCCTTTTCCTATCCGACAGATTCACAGCGTTCAGCATTGAATGGTTTCGACCTCAATATCAAAGCCGGTGAAACAGTTGCGCTTGTCGGACCATCTGGTGCGGGTAAATCTACTGTGTTTCGTTTGCTATTGCGTTTCTATGATCCTAATGCCGGCGCAGTCTTGCTTGATGGAATGGATGCACGCGCCGTCACACCACAAGAATGGCGCGCTCAATTTGGATATGTCCCACAAGAAGCAGCTTTGTTTTCAGGGTCAGCAGCCGACAATATGCGCTTTGCATTCCCAGAAGCTTCAGATGAAGACATTATCAACGCCCTTAAAGCGTCAGAAGCTTGGCAATTCCTTCAGACGAAACAAGGACTGGATGCTGAATTGGGCGGACGCGGCAAGAATTTATCGGGTGGAGAGCGCCAACGGGTCGCTATTGCACGCGCACTCGTACGAAACGCTCCTGTTATGCTGCTAGATGAAGCTACAAGCGCGCTGGATGCTGAAAACGAGCGCTTGGTACAGTCTGCCCTAGATCGCGCATCAGACGACCGTACGACGCTTGTTATCGCACACCGTTTGGCAACAGTGCGCAGAGCAGATCGTATCATTGTGATGGATCAAGGAAGTGTGGCGGAAGAAGGCGATCATGAAAGTCTCGTCAAGCAAGGCGGCATTTATGCCCATCTGGCCGAACTTCAATTTTCAGGCACCTAGCTGAAGCTAATCACCACCATGTCTGATCGGCTCACTTTCATCGGAAGTGAGCTGCATCCATTTGGTTCGCTCAAAACCATAAGCCATATCCATCAACTCAAATTGGAGACCGACAGGTTTGCTAGACGTTGAATTCCACATAGCAACAATCCCTGTATCCAATACTGGATCAAACAAGATCATGGCACGATAACCTCTCACAGCTCCGCGATGTCCAATCAATTTATGACCCGCATAATCATATACACGCCACCCTAGTGCATAGTCAGCATGTGTGACATGCGAAGATTTGCGCCGCATACGATTACGTTCTTTCCACGTTGGTGTACGCGGTGTGTGTATCTCTTGCAAAACATCTTCTGGCAGGACTTCGGGCACCAAACCCATTTGGGCGCGCATATATTGCGCTAAATCTTCAATAGATGAGTTCATACCGCCTGCCGCAGGAACTTTATAATAATTGTCATTTAGCTCGACCGGACGCATCATAGAAATTCCAGACGAATATCCAAATGGTCGCGCCCAGTTACCTGTACGTTTTAGATCATCTTTGGTTAGGCTAGCTGAACGCATATTAAGGGGTGCAAAAATATATTCTGTCACCAAGTCCTTATAATCTTTACCAGTTGCTTCCGCCATCACTTCTGAAATCGTGTCAAAGGCAACATTCTGATATGAATGACACTCACCCGGCGTACAAATATTGGTCAGTTTACCCAGATCTTTGCGTATGATTTTAGGATCAACGCCATCCTCTAGCCGCGTATCATAGGCATTAGGAACAATCCCCAACTGATGCGAAAGAATATCCTCTACTTTTAACGTCGAGAGGCCGTTTTTGGGTAATCTCAAAGACGTATGAAAATCAGATATTGGCGCTTTTAAATCTAACGCTCCATTTTTATTCAAAACACCAGCAAGTGTACCTGCCATGCCTTTAGACAAGGATGCCCAACGAAAAACCGTGTCTTTATCCACTGCAGGACCACCCGGATAGGTTTTCCCATATCCTTTTACAAATGAAATTTCGCCCTTCTCAACAACAGCTAAGGCAAAACCGATCATCTGGTCTTCTTGCATTAATTTTTCAGCGCGTTGATCAATATAGGCAAGGTCAAGCACCGGCGCAGGCGCTGGCGGCGCTAGTGATGGCGCACTTATATTTGGTTCCTCATCAAAATGATAAGCACTAGATTCCTGCGCAAGCGCTTGAACACCTGAGAAGAAAACTCCAAGCGCAAAGAATATAGAAACGACTTGATTCATACGACCTAAGAATGACGACATTTTGAACCTTTGCCAAATTGACAGACCTATATTGCAAGCTGCACTTTGCGACCAATCGAGTCAGAATTGAGGTGAAACCATCTTTTTATTCAATTTAGCAAAACGCACAGAATGTGATTATATTCTGAACCTTCAATCTGAACAGCTCATTAATCAATTATGTTGAGAGAAACAAAATTCAACTCGTCCTCCAGATGGAATATCACGCATGAATTTGACCAGAAATTACCAGCAACTTGCCCTCTATAATCAATGGATGACAACCAAAATCTATACCGCCATTGAAGGCCTAACGATTGAAGAATTAAAAAAAGATCGTGGTGCTTTTTTTAAATCTATCTACTCAACTTTAAACCATCTCCTCTGGGCTGACATTCGTTGGATGAGCAGATTTACAGGAAACACCTACCCTTTTGAAGACAGCAAAATGGGTGTCGATCTGTTTGATGATTTCGAAAGCTTACGTGATGAACATCTAAAAATGGCTGAGCACATTATCCATTGGTCAAACACCTTGAATGAAGATCAGATATCACAAGATCTAACCTGGACGCGCGCTTCAGGCGGCACACCAGTCACAAAACCCTTCTGGCTATGCATCACACACTTATTCAATCACCAAACCCATCATCGTGGCCAAATTACACAAATGCTCAAGCCAATCGGCATTGATGTTGGCGACACTGATCTGCCGCTTATGCCGAAATAAGAGCATGGAAACAAAAAGGCCAGAAAATATCTGGCCCTTACATCAAACTAAAATGTATCAGAAGACTTGGGCTTCACGCGACCTTCAATACGATCTGTCATTTTGGCAACCAGTGTAGAATTCCCGCAAACGAGATCCCCATCATTTAGCGGGTCCTTACCGCCAAGGCCATTGACGACACCGCCAGCTTCGCGAACTAGAACAATTCCCGCTGCCACATCCCACGGCGCAAGCCCTCTTTCCCAAAAGCCATCAAACCGACCAGCAGCGACATATGCCAAATCAAGCGAAGCTGCACCAAAACGGCGAATACCAGCAACTTCACCCATTAAGATATTAAGTTCTTTCAAAAACTCCGGGTGATCACCACGCCCCATAAAGGGAATGCCTGTGGCAAGAACGCTTTCGCCAAGTTTACGGCGATTAGATACACGTAGACGTCTATTTTCTAACCAAGCACCTTCACCTGTCTCTGCCCAGAAAATTTCATTGCGGATCACATCATGCACGACACCTGCACGCAATTCACCATCACGCTCAAGCCCGATTGATACGGCGAAATGCGGGATACCATGAAGGAAATTTGTTGTGCCATCTAACGGGTCAACAATAAAACGGTGTGATTTATCAGATCCCTCTACGATGCCGCCCTCTTCCATCAAAAAGCCATAGCCCGGACGCTTCTTGGATAAGCGATCAAAACATATCTCTTCGGCTTTTCTGTCAGCAGCAGAAACAAAATCTGCCGGTCCTTTTTTAGAAATCTGAAGCTGTTCCACTTCGCCAAAATCACGCAATAATTTACGGCCAGCCGCCTGAGCAGCTTCAATCATTATCGATACGGTGGGTGAAGGACGCGACATTTTTTTAATTTCCTAAGAGCAGTCTTTGCGATGTGTGTGGAGATCACAAAGTAAAATACCAGACGGGGCGTCTATCCTAGTCAGAGCAAATTATCAAGGTAACAAGCCATTGTAGCTCAATTTCAAGGCGATTTTACAAATTCGACCTACAACAATTAAAACCGCCCCTTTTAAATTTCCATCACAAATGAGCAACTAAGAACGAACAAACTATATCACGTAATTGCTATCAGTTATTGCTCTAAAGGCCGGTTTTGCTTTGTAATTACGATCAAACAATAAAGGGTAATTGGTGCGCTCAGTCGGCCTCTCATTGAGCCATGAATGGGCATCGGAAACTCCCCAAAATGAAACGTTTTCTACGCTCGGTCGCAATATTAGGCCATTGAAAAGGTCTCTGAAGATTTGCGCCTGAAGCTTTAGGCGCTCTGCGGGCACATTCGCACCAAAATCAGCATCACACCCCGTTTCATTTTGCCAACAAGAACCAGGATCTCCATATACCGACATATCCATTTCCGTAATGTGATTGACGAGTCCAGCAAAAAGATCATCAACTGCATCAATGGCACTTAATACCGAAGATGCGGCATCTCTATAATCTAAATGGCACTGGTGGCCGACACCATGAATCGGTATGTTCCGGTCTAGCAGGTCTTCGACTATCTCAATCAACCGGCCTCTTTTATCTTCAAATTCTGTATTGTACTCATTGATAAAAAGTAATGCATCTGGGTCCGCAGCATGAGCAGCTTCAAATGCCCAATCAATATATTCAGCACTACCAACAGCCTGATACCAATCAGAATTTCGATATGGCGCAGTTGTTTCGCTTGCACTGTCTGAGACTACTTCATTGACCACATGCCAAGAATGCACCTTACCTTTAAAATGCGTCACGACCTCAGTCACATAATTTTGAAGTTTCGTTTTGATTTCATCTTTGGAGCCTAAAAAGAAATAATCAGGTGTCGATGAATGCCAGAGGAGCGTATGGCCATGTAATTCAAAACCATTGGCTTCAGCGAATGCTACCAATTTGTCACCAGCTGAAAAATCGTAAACCCCTTCAGAGGGCGAGATGACATCCGCCTTCATCTCATATTCCGCCATCATAGAATTGAATTGGCTTTTAAGCAGATCGACTATCGGATCATTTGTATCAATCTGAGGCGTTTGTGCCGCCGAACCAATTTTAAAATTATTCCTATATGTGTTGCGCAACAATCCAGATGTGGGTTCATAAGCAATTGGCGTCGAGGTGGATGTTGGCGTGGGCGTAGGCGATGAACCTCCCCCTCCACCACTACAACTTCCAAGCGCTAGAAGACTTACGCCACCAACTAACAACTTCAACCGTTGTCGTGCATCGATCTCAGTCATCATGCTACCTCTCAAACGCGGTCCAATCGAGCCAATAAGATTCGCTCGACGTTTAAATTATTTGGTTAATTATAGAAAAATCAGCTATATAGGTTAGAATTTGCCGGAAATGCCCGACATTTTCAACCCTTTGACTGCATCAAAACATTAAAAGCTTTAACCGCTGCTTTAGGTCCGTCAGCATAGTTCCAGACGCCCGATGAAACAGCAAGAAAATCAGCCCCCGCATCAATCAAAGGTTTTGCATTTTCCACCGTGATGCCACCAATCGCAACGCAAGGAACTTCAATAAATTGTTGCCACCAAGTCAATGTTTCCAATTCAGCCTTGGCTTTAGGGTCTTTGGTTTGTGTGGGATAGAATGCACCAAAAGCAACATAATCAGCCCCCGCCTCACCTGCTTCCATCCCCAAGTGACGGCTATCATGACACGTCACCCCAACAATAGCATCATCACCAACAATCTGACGCGCGTCTTTCAAAGACACATCATCTTGCCCGATATGCACACCATCTGCGCCAAACTTCTTCGCAAGATCTGGACGGTCATTGATCAATACAGCCACATCTTTGGCCTGCGCCATTGGAAGTATACGTTTCGCAACTGCTTCTATATGTGCATCACTTGCAGCAACACCTTCACGCGTTTTCAAGCGGATCTGAAGACACGCAACATCTCCCCCATCCAAGGCTTGCTCACAATCACGTGCAAAAGCTTCCACATCCTCAATAACAGGAGGCGTGATCAAGTATAGGCGGCATTCTTGGTTCATCATTTGATCTTATTAAGGCAAAGAGCTTGGGTAACTAAATCTATATGTCAGCCTTTTATGGTTTTTGCATCAGAAAATTGACCAAGCCGCATATTGTCCCGCTTTAAAATAAAAACCCGCCCCTTTATTTAAGGAGCGGGTAAAATAAATTTTCCAATCAATATGGAAATGCGACTGATTTAACCAGCTTTAGAAGCTTCACAAATGCAATCGATTGTTGCTGAAAGCGTTGCATCAAACTCTTCATCACTTTGCTTAGCTGAAAGACCTTCAAGCGTCGCACGCGAGAAACTCGCAATCATGCCTGTGTTAGATGCAAGTTTTGCATTCGCGTCTTCTCGTGAATAACCACCAGAAAGCGCCACAACACGCTGAACGCGTGGGTGATCGATCAATGGCTTGTAAAAGTTTGCTTCGCTTGGAAGTGACAGCTTCAACATCACCTGCAAATCGTCTGGCAGCGCATCTAGCTGTTTTGTGATCTCAGTGCGAAGAATAGCTTCAGCTTCGGCTTTGTCAGCAATTGTGATTGTCACTTCTGGCTCAATGATCGGCATTAAACCATGTGACAAGATCTGCTTACCAACTTCAAACTGCTGTGCAACAACGGCTGCGATACCAGCTTCATTAGCTGCATTCACAACAGAACGCATTTTTGTTCCATAAACACCATTGGCAACAGCACGCTCAAGCAAAGCATCCAAACCTGGGTTTGGCTTCATCAACTGAACACCGTCTTTCTCGTCAGCAAGACCTTTATCAATTTTCAAGAATGGAACAACGCCGCGCTTTTCCCAAAGATATTTTGCTGTTGGCATGCCATCAATTTGGCCATCCATCGTGCGCTCAAACAAAATTGCACCGATAACTTTTTCGCCATTGAAAGCTGGTGATTTAATGATGCGAGTACGCATTTCATGAACAAGCGCAAACATTTCATCATCATTGGAATATTCGTTCTCTTCTACACCATAAGCTTTAAGAGCTTTAGGCGTTGAACCACCTGATTGGTCCAGAGCAGCTACGAATCCAATTTTGGTTGCCGCTTGGTGCGCCATTTCTTTGTTAGTCATTCTATTTTGTCCCATTTGCATTCGCGTTTTCGCGATTATTGCTTTATTGCGGTTGCACGAAACCCTAGCAGATTTCGTGCCGCCATTTCATCTTCTAACATTATATGCATCTATAACGTCAGTTTTGTTACGTTTTTAGGCACGTAGCGCTTCAACACCTGGCAAAATTTTACCTTCCATCCACTCTAGGAAGGCACCGCCAGCTGTAGAAATAAAGGTGAAATCCTCAGCCGCACCTGCATGATTAAGCGCTGCAACAGTGTCTCCACCGCCTGCAACCGCAGTAATCTTACCAGATTTTGCGAGATCACCAGCACCTTTTGCAGCTGCCACTGTCGCTTCATCAAATGGTTCAAGCTCAAACGCACCAAGCGGACCATTCCAGACAACTGTCTTAGATTTAGACATTTCATCGACAAGTGCTGCTGCTGCGATAGGACCTGCATCAAGGATCATCTCATCATCAGCCACATCATTTGCGTCACAAATACGCGACGGTGCAAATGCTTTAAATTCTTTGGCACACACAACATCTGTTGGAAGCAAAATCTTACAACCAGATTTTTCAGCAGCTGCTTTAATTTCTGCAACAGTGCCAGTTAGTTCTGACTCACACAGAGATTTTCCTACATTTATCCCATCTGCAAACAGGAATGTATTCGCCATACCGCCGCCAATTGCCAAAGTATCTACTTTGGACACAAGGTTTTTGAGCAAGTCGATTTTAGAAGATACTTTCGCGCCGCCAACCACAGCCACGACAGGACGAACAGGTGTCCCAAGCGCTGCATCAAGTGATTTCAGCTCTGCTTCCATAGACCGTCCAGCATATGCAGGAAGAAATTTAGTTATCCCCTCCGTTGTGACATGTGCACGGTGCGCCGCAGAAAATGCATCATTGACGAATATATCACCAAGCTTTGACATTTCTTCTGCAAGAGAAGTATCATTTTTCTCTTCGCCTGCTTCAAAACGTGTATTTTCAAGAAGAATAACATCGCCTTTACCAGCAAGATCAATTGCTTGTTGCGCAACTGGGCCTACGCATGCAGTTGCAAAAGTAATAGACTTACCCAACACAGCCTCAATAGCAGGAACAACCGGCCCAAGACTCATCTCTGGAACCACTTTACCTTTTGGGCGTCCAAAGTGTGCCAAGAGCGCTACTTTTGCGCCTTTATCGATGAGAAATTTAATTGTCGGCATTGCGGCGCGCAGACGTGTGTCATCTGTCACTTCGGCGGCATCATTCATAGGTACGTTAAAATCAACACGAACCAAGGCTGTTTTGCCGTCTAGTTCATTGGCAATCGTGTCTAATGTTCGAAAATTCGACATGACTTTCTCCTAATGGTTTAAATCTATGACATTCAGGACAGCAAAACCGTTTAGAATGGCGTCTACTGCAACAGTGGACAATATCATTCCCATTACACGACTTATGACACTAGCTCCAGAAGTCCCGATTAATTTTAGTATTGGATTAGCAAGAAGAAGCAGCACAAAAGTGAACACAAGCACACCCAGCAACAGCCCTGCGGTAGCGGTTTGTTCCAAAACGGAATGCCCATGATTATCTGTAAGAATAATCACAGTCATAATTGCACCCGGCGATGCAATAGATGGCATAGCCAAAGGAAAGACAGCGCTTTGGCTTATTGATTTTGCTTGATTGAGTTCTTCTTCGGGTTTTGAAGGCCCAAATATCATTTGCAGCGCAAACAAAAACAGAATTATCCCGCCAGCAATCTGGAAAGATCCTAACGCCAACCCAAGCGCTTCAAAAACCAGCTGCCCAAGTATCAAAAACGTGTAGAGCACGATTGCCGCGATCAACACACCGATAAGCGCCACTTTAGGGCGGTTTTCAGGTGCCATACCTGCGGTAACTGCAATAAAAATGGGGATCGTTCCAATAGGGTCAATAACCACAAACAGCGTTATCAAATCTCGATAGAGCGATCCCCAATCCATATACTATACTCTTTAGTCAGTTGTTATTAAATAAATTTTGCAAGCTCTACTGCAGTGTCAGACATACGAGTTGAGAAGCCCCACTCATTGTCATACCAAGCTAGAACAGACACAAAGTTTCCATCCATAACCTTAGTTTGGTCAGCGTGGAAAATTGATGAGTGTGGGTCGTGGTTAAAGTCAGAAGATACATGCTTTACTTCGGTGTAACCTAGCACACCTTTCAAAGAACCTTCAGCAGCTTCTTTAACAGCAGCGTTGATTTCTTCGATTGTTGTATCGCGTTTTGCAACGAATTTCAAATCAACAACAGACACGTTTGGAGTTGGAACACGTAGAGAAAAACCATCAAGCTTTCCGTTCAATTCAGGAAGAACCAAACCAACGGCTTTAGCAGCACCTGTTGATGTCGGGATCATAGACAATGCCGCGGCACGTGCGCGATAAAGATCATTGTGCATACGGTCGAGTGTCGGCTGGTCACCAGTGTATGAGTGAATTGTTGTCATGATACCTTTTTCGATACCAATCGTGTCATTCAACACTTTAGCAACTGGAGATAGACAGTTAGTCGTACATGACGCGTTAGAAACAACCATGTCATCAGCGGTCAATGTACCGTGGTTCACACCATAAACGATTGTTTTGTCAGCGTTTGTAGCTGGTGCAGACACAAGAACGCGTTTTGCACCTGCTTCAAGGTGGGCAGACGCTTTTTCTTTTGAGGCGAAGAAACCAGTACATTCCATCGCGATATCAACTTTGTTTTCCGCGTGTGGAAGTTCTTTAGGGTCACGAATAGCTGTTACTTTGATCGCTTTACCGTTTACAATGATGTTATCACCATCAACAGACACATCCGCCTGAAGTGTACCGTGAACAGAGTCATATTTTAGAAGGTGTGCGTTTGTTTCAACCGGACCGAGGTCGTTGATAGACACAACTTCAACATCAGTGCGGTTGTTTTCAATAATAGAACGCAATACCAAACGTCCGATACGGCCAAAGCCGTTAATTGCTATACGTACAGCCATCTTTAAATTCCCTTTTTAGTCCCTGTGAGTGTCGCTACGGAATACATGGCCCCGTAGCGAAGTTTTATCAATATTAGTCAGTCAATTAGATTTGCTTTAATGCGGCATCCACAACGGCATCAGACGTGATATTAAAGTGATTGAACAGATCTTTTGCAGGCGCAGACGCCCCAAATCCATTCATACCTACAAACTCACCATCTGATCCTATCACGCTATCCCAACCAAAACGCACGCCGGCCTCGACGCCGACTTTAGGTAGGTTACTGCCAAGAACTTCAGCTTGGTATGCGTCAGATTGCTCTAGGAATAATTCCATACATGGCATGGACACAACCCGTGCGCCAATATCTTGAGCTGCAAGCTTCTCTTGAGCTTCCAGCGCAAGACCAACTTCAGATCCAGTCGCGATCAAAACAACTTGAGCTTCACCCTTGGCTTCAGATAAAATGTAAGCGCCTTTTGCCACCAAATTTTCATCTGTGTGATCTTTACGCGCCGGCACAACACCTTGACGCGTTAAAGCCAAAACAGAAGGTCCGTTTTCACGGTTCAATGCCACTTGCCACGCTTCCATCGTTTCCACACCATCACATGGGCGCAGAACGTGTATGTTCGGCATTGCACGCAATGAAGCCACGTGCTCCACTGGTTGGTGTGTTGGTCCATCTTCACCCAGACCGATTGAATCATGCGTCATGACGTGAATAACGCGCGCGCCCATCAAAGCACCCAAACGTATCGCGCCTCGAGAATAATCAGCAAATGCGAGGAATGTCCCAGAATAAGGGATAACACCGCCATGTTGCGCCATACCATTCATGGCAGCCGCCATTGCGTGCTCACGCACACCATAATGCATATAACGCCCAGCCCAGTCATCACTGTTCAAAGCCGTTGTGTGAGATGTTTTCGTGTTGTTTGAACCAGTCAGGTCTGCCGATCCACCGATCATCTCAGGAATAGCACCTGTCAGCACTTCAAGCGCAGCACCAGACCATTGGCGCGTTGCTTTTGTCGCTTGGCCTTCTGCAACTTCTTTTTTATGTGCATTCGCCGCAGCTTCTACGCCTTCAGGAAGCTTGCCTGCCATTGCGCGTGTAAATTCAGATGCTTTATCTGATGCATTCAAACGTGCCTCCCACGCCTTGCGTACATCCACAGAACGCGCACCCGCAGCACGCCATGCATCTAACACTTCAGGCACAACCGTAAAGCGCTCACTTGGTAAACCAAGGTTTTCACGCAGTGCCGCAGTTTCATCTGCTGGGTATGGACCACCGTGCGCTTTGCCTTGTCCGGCAAATGTTGGGGCACCAAATCCAATTGTAGTTTTACAAGCAATCAAGCTTGGCTTGTCTGTGTTTGCTTTTGCGCGCTCTATAGCTTCAGCAACGGCCTCTGGGTCATGACCGTCAACGGCATCAACCTGCCATCCAGAAGAAGCAAAACGCGCTGTTTGTTTTGTTGAATCGGCAACATCAGTACCGCCATCAATCGTCACTGCATTGTCATCGAAAAGTACAATCAACTTGCCAAGCCCCAAATGGCCAGCAAGTGTCAAAGCTTCTTGAGAGATACCTTCCATCAAGCAACCATCACCCGCAATCACATAGGTGTAATGGTCAACAAGCTCATCACCATAGCGCGCATTCATATTGCGTTCGGCAATCGCCATCCCAACAGCTGTGGCAATCCCCTGCCCCAATGGACCTGTTGTTGTCTCAACGCCTTCAGTAATGAAATTTTCAGGGTGCCCAGGAGTCTTAGACCCTAATTGACGGAACTGCTTGATATCTTCCATTGATATGGATGGGTAACCCGTTAAATGCAACAAAGAATAGATAAGCATAGACCCGTGACCAGCAGACAAAACAAAGCGGTCGCGGTCTGCCCATTTAGGTGCTGTCGGGTCAAATTTCAGGAACTGAGTAAACAATACAGTCGCAGCATCTGCCATCCCCAAAGGCAATCCAAGATGCCCAATTCCCGCTTTTTCAATAGCGTCTGTAGAGAGTGCGCGTATGGCATTCGCCATATCCCGATTTGCAACTGTTGATGAACTCATAATGGCTTCCCTGAATTGTTTTTAGCTGAGTTAAACGCATTATAAATTACGTCAAGACCCTTCCGATCAGACCTCGACAAATGGCCATTGCAAAAATTGATTGCATCCAAGTGTTTAGTGAAGCAAAATAGTTAATATGGATCAGCAAGATAACGATAAAAAAAGCGAGCAAGCACCCGTCCGAGATATTCTTGGACAGGCTGAATTACGCCTAACCAATGCCGTCACCTCTTTGACGGGAAGCGTAGACCGTATGCTCGAACGCCTAGAAGCTGCCCGCCCCGCCGAAAGAGAAGCCGAGGCTTTGAGACGCGACCGGGCACGTTTGGCCATGGATCTTGATAGCGCACGCGCAAGAGAAAAAGAATTACAACAGCTCGCCGATGAAGCCTCTAGCGCTTTAGGAGCAGCAATAAAGGAAGTAAGAGAGGCATTGGGCAAAGTCTGACATTGTGGGAAGTACAGACCTTAATCAAAACCCGTGTCTTTTTGGGGTGAAAAGATGAGCAAAGCAGAATTAATAATCAATAAGAAGCGCTACATCGTTTCTTGTGAAGAAGGACAGGAAGCACGTTTGACCAAGCTTGGTGAACGTCTGGATAAACGTGTCATCGGATTAGCCGAAGTCATGGGAGAGATCGGCGTAGAAAGACTATTCCTAGCTGCCGCTCTATCTCTTCTCGATGAGTTAGACGATGCGGAAATGGATGCCGGTGTTAAATCACTTGATGACCGGATAACAGCAATAGAAGCGCGCGCAGCAAAGGCCTTATCCGATGCGGCCAGTCGTATTGAATCGCTATCGGCGCATTTAGAACGCGCTCACTAAACCAGTTTGATCTCAATCTCGTTTAGGCATTTTGCCCTGCCACATAGCCAGATGACCATGCCCATTGGAAATTATATCCACCAAGCCACCCTGTGACATCAACAGCTTCACCAATAAAGAATAATCCCGCTACATTTTTAGCTTCCATCGTTTTTGACGACAGATCATTGGTATCAATACCGCCAATCGTCACCTCAGCGGTACGATAACCTTCCGTGCCGACTGGCTTTAAACGCCAAGCAGAAATGCGCTTTGCAATCTCTTCCAATTTCGCGTTGGAAAGATCAGCCATCCGAAAGCTAGCATATGTCTGTTCAGCAATTGACTGCGCCAAACGAGACGGAAGAAATGTTTCCAATACGCTTGCCAGTTTCTTTTTCGGCGCTTCTTCGCGTCCCTTTTTCAATGCAGCCAACACATCAACGCGCTGCGCCAAATTGACTTCAATTTCATTACCCGGCAGCCAATAAGAAGAGGCTTGTAATGCGGCCGGTCCTGATAAACCTCTATGCGTGAAGAGCATGGCTTCATCAAAGGCAATCTCCCCCGTATCAATGCGCGCACGCACAGACACACCAGACAATTCCGACATTTCTGCCAGTAATTCTCCGCCAAACATAAAAGGCACGAGTCCCGGACGTGGATCAATAATGTTGAGGCCAAATTGTTTTGCTAATTCATAAGCAAAAGGTGTCGCCCCCATTTTAGGAATAGAAAGCCCGCCCGTTGCCACAATAAGTGACTCACAATGCATATTTCCTATACTTGTCTGCACCAAAAATTCGGTATCACGTTTAGAAACACCTGTAATTTCAGTGCTCAACCTGATCTCGACATTATTAGCCGCACAATCATCCAACAACATTTGAATAATTTCAGTCGCACTATCATCGCAAAACAATTGGCCCAAAGTTTTCTCGTGATATTTGATGCCCTGCTGATCCACGCGCGCAATAAAATCATGTTGCGTATATTGCTTCAGCGCTGACTTACAAAAATGCGGATTTTGCGAAATGAAGCGGGAGGGATGCGTGTTCACATTTGTAAAATTACAACGTCCACCACCCGAGATACGCACTTTCTCAGCTGGTTTCTTGGCATGATCAATCACGCAGACTGATCGACCGCGTTTTCCCGCCTCAATGGCACTAAAAAGCCCCGCCGCACCTGCGCCAAGGACAATAATATCGTAATTTTCTGAAGACATAACCACCTTGGAACACGGTTTAAGGCTTTAGCCAAGCCATGAAGCAAATACAAAAAAGCCGCCAAGTCCCACTCGGCGGCCATCTTAACACTATTGACGAAGCTTAGGCAGCCATAACGCGTTCTACTTCATCGACCAATTCTCTTAAGTGGAAAGGTTTAGAAAGCACTTTCGCCCCTGCTGGTGTCGGGCTACCGTTTGACAGCGCAACAGCCGCAAAGCCAGTAATGAAAACAATCTTCATTGCTGGATCAAGTTCTGCACCTTTGCGCGCCAGCTCGATCCCATCAAGACCAGGCATAACAATGTCAGTCAGAAGCAGATCAAACACTTCTTCCTGAAGTGCTTCAAGCGCTGATTCACCATCATCATAATCACGAACTGTGTGACCTGCCTTTTTAAGCGCATTCACAAGAAAACCGCGCAGACTGTTGTCGTCTTCCGCAAGAATAATTTTAGCCATAATGTCCTGTCTCACCACACCGCTTGTTCGCAATAATAGCAAACTTCCCATAATTGAGTAAAGTTCCAATGAACAATCAAGTGCAACTTCCTTTATTTCATTGATTGCATTCACCTTGCGTCACGGATTATACCATTGGAATGCATGGTCACATTCCCTCTTCTGAAGATAAATCAACACAGGCTCAGGATCTAACCTGCCGCCACATTCTTGACGACTCGCAAGAGAGTTTTTCCATATCTTACCCAGAATCGCATACAAGCCCGCTCGTCTTTGCCTCACCGCATTCGGGCAGATGTTATCCGCGTGCGTTTTTTAGTGCGTGTATTGCCACCCCTTTGGACCTCCGCCGCGTGGAAGATGCCTATGTCGATGTATTATTTGATGATATTCCAGCAATAGGGGCTCCCCTGCTGCGCGCACTTGTAGGTCGTGCATGTCTGGACCTTAACCGAGCCTCCAATGAATTGGACGCTCACCTTATAGATCCACCCATAAAATCACCCCGCCCCAATAGAACACCGCGCGTCCAAGCAGGTTTAGGGTGTATTCCGCGAATAGCATTTTCAGGAAAAACTATATATGGGCGTAAACTTACCCCAGATGAGGTAAAAAAGCGTATTAGAACAATATACCTACCTTATCACAAAGCCCTTGATGCTCTGATAGACACCACCCGCAAACATTTTGGTGTGTCATTCTTGATCGATTGCCACTCAATGCCGTCTCAAAGCGAAATAGGCGGAAATTTCCCGGATATCGTTCTGGGGGATCGCTTTGGCGGATCATGTTCTGCTGAACTGACTCAAAAAGTGGAAGACGCTTTCACTTCACACGGATACAGTGTTGCCAGAAATCGTCCCTATGCAGGTGGATTTATCACCCAATCACAGGGCCGCCCTGAAAAGCAGCGCCATGCTTTGCAAATAGAAATAAATCGAAAGCTCTATTTGGACGAACAAAATGTCTTATTGTCAGAAAATGCTAAAAATCTGAAATCCGACATAAATTCAATTTTTAAAGAATTAAATATTTGGGCAAAGCAAATCGCTCCCAAAACCCCTAAAAATATACCAATCCCGCAATCGCAATAGAGGTACGCAATAAAAAAAGGGCTATGCAAACGCACAGCCCGAAAGTTTTAATAGGGAGGAAACGTTCTGAAAATCAGAACGAATGCGGCGCGAACGCCAGCAAGACCTTTAAACCCCAATCAATTGTGTTTCGCAATTTTTCAAAACGTATAATGACATTTTTCTAAGCATCCGCCCGTTTCGCTTGCATTCGAGATTTTACTGCACTCCGTTTAAGCAGATTCGGTCTCGATCCATATCAAGCATGGTTAAAATAAGCCCCATTTAAAAAATCTTCGCCGATTTCCTACATTTGGCCCATAGATTGCTCAGTACCCCCCGACAGGTATTCAATTGGTACGGTGCCAAGCGTGCCAACAAGGTCGGAGTGTAACAATGGCAACAGATGTAGATATTTATGTAGGAAAGCGCCTTCGTCGCAGACGCCGTCTTCTGGGGATGACCCAACAAGACCTAGCCTCTGAGATTGGTGTACGTTTCCAACAAATTCAAAAATACGAATGTGGCGCAAACCGCATAACAGCCAGTCGTCTTTTCGACCTTGCAAATGCTTTGACAGTTAATGTCAGCTATTTCTTTGATGGACTAGCGCCAGATGGAAAACAAGCACCAGCAAATGACGGCAATGACACATTGTCAGGTGACATTCTTTCTCAAAAAGAAACACTTGAACTTGTTCGTGCCTATTATCGTTTGAGCGAACGCCCACGTCGTCGCCTTCTAGATCTTGCAAAAGCACTTGAAGAAGACAACAAAGATCAAGGTGCCGCATAAAAGCGACACGAAACACACTCTGACTAAGGGGTAGACACACACTACCCCTTCACAGAGTCGATATTCATTGATCATAGCATTGCCAATTTATCGACACTGTTCACACAGTGGTAGACTTTCCGCTTGCAAAATATAGCAGCTCTCGGCATCTTGCTCGTATGAGCAATGCACAAGAATTACTAGAACTCACAGCTTTCGCCGAGAAACTGGCCGACGCTGCAGGCAAGACCATTCTACCTTTTTTTAGAGGTGAAGGGTCAGTCGCTGACAATAAAGCGACATCTGGTTTTGATCCGGTAACAATTGCTGACAAAGCAGCCGAACAAACTATTCGTGACATCATAGATAAAGAACGCCCTGATGACGCCATTTTGGGCGAAGAATATGGCTATAAAGCCGGTACTTCAGGCTGGACTTGGTATCTTGATCCCATTGATGGCACACGCGCATTCATGTCTGGCCTTCCCGTCTGGACAACGCTCATCGGACTAGTGAGAGAAGAAAAATCGGTCATCGGCATTATCGATCAATCCTATCTGAAAGAGCGCTATGTCGGCACACCTTCTGGATCATATATGATTGATAATGAAGGTAAAAAACACAGTTTAAAAACACGAAACTGTCCCAAATTGACCGACGCCATACTCGCAACGACCGATTATTTCATTTTTACTCATCCCGAACGCGGTGCCTTTGAACATTTACGTGCAACAGCAAAACTCACCCGCTATGGGCTAGATGCATACGCATATGCGCGTGTTGCCGCCGGCACAATGGACATGGTCGCAGAAGCTGGCCTACAATCCTATGATGTTGCAGCTCTCATCCCCGTCATCGAAAACGCGGGCGGTGTTGTCACAGACTGGTGCGGAAGACCAGCGCAGCTCGGCGGACAGATTGTAGCTGCTGCAAATCAAAATATTCTGGACGAAGCACTTATTTCACTGCGCCGTTCTGCAAAAGCACTTGGTTGCAGCTAGTTTATATCCCAGCACGATCCAGCATTTTATCAAAAGCGGTCATAAACTGATCCCGACGACTATCTGTTTCCATTAGGATTTCATGCTTTGCCCCAGCAACTTTGATATGCTGAGCGCTCTTCAAACGACTTGCCAGTAAGGCATGAGAATGATTGTCCACGAGTGCTTCTTCCAATGCGGATCCGATGAGTATGGGAATATTGATATGATCCAATGCTTTAGGCTGAGCTAAAGTCTTAGATACCTTCAGCGCCTCATTCACCCAGCCCCAAGTAATTGCACCCAATGCCAATTTTGAGTTTGCTTTGATTAGGTCTTGTTGGACCTTCCAACGTTTTTCATAATTGGTAATGATATTGCCTTCAAATTTCTCATCGAGATCATGCTTATGGACAAGTTTTTCAGATCTCCCGATTTTGCACATTATGGGCACAAGCGGATGCAGAATTTTCGCTATTTTAAGTCCCCACATTGGCGCACAAAAAGCAGCAGCTTCAACATCAAGTACTTGTTGCCGTATTGCTTCTAGGGCGATAGCTCCGCCCATAGAATGCGCCAATACAACTCTTGCTCCATAAAGTTTGTGATCAATCGCATTTAGGCCACGGCGAAAAGCTTGAATATATGTATTAAAATCATCGATATGTCCCGCTAAGGGATCTTTGAGCATGCGATAAGATAACCCTTGCCCAGGCCAATCAAAAGCAACAACGCAAAACCCACGCTCTTGCATGTCCCTAGTAAGTTCAAAATATTTTTCGATGAATTCAGTACGCCCAGGACTGATAATAATTGTTCCACGCGGCGAAGCATATTTAGAACTAGCATGCGCGAACATTCCACGCATTTGACGGTTTTGATCATCTCTAAAATAGAAAATCTCAATCGATTCTGGCGCAGGATTATCCGGTATCAGGACATATTCAATCATCAAAAACTATCCCCATCAAAACCACGCGCAATTTAAGCAAAACCCATATAATATGAGTGCATTCTCAACATATATGGCGAAAAGAATGCACTCTAATTCTGATTAAAATCAGTAGACTAGCTCATGCTTGAAAATAGACCTTGAAGTTTCATAGCAACACTCATGTCACCAGCAACTTTCAATTTACCTTGCATGAAAGCCATCATTGGATCCATTTGACCCTGAGCAAGTTTTTTGAAATCTTCAAAATCAACAGAAATAGTGGCATCAGCCTCACCATCTTCATTGGTGACAGCATTCTGAGCACCATCGATGAACAATTTTCCAATGTCACCAAAGTCAAATTTCACTGTGTTGTCAAAATCTGTTCCTGAAGAAACAACACCGGCAATCTTCGCAGTAATTTCGTTCAAATCCATGTCGTAAATCCTTCCTCATATCGAGGCTATTGATAGTGTTTTGCTACAATTGCCACGATAAAACAGCAATTGCGACTCCCCATATTCTCTTTAGCTGATTTCCTTGGGTAAAGGGAAACCCCCATTTTTAAAATCGCAGGGTAGAACCTAAGCGATAACCAGTATCTGGATCATTGTAAGCAAACAATTTTCGGTCTTTGACTTGCGTTTCTTCCAGTAAATCTGTCGTTTCCATAGATAACAATTTTGATTTCACCTTTACGGAAAAGGATGCCAACGAAAACCTAGACTGTGTAACCTGCCCAACCTCAGCTTCGGCAAACGCTTCTTCATTCACCATCTCTTCAGTATCGTCTGAACTCTCAAGCGCAAGAATTAGCCACTGATCCACAGCCGCCCTCGTCGCTGCCATATCTGCATCACTTAAGTCCAAGAACACACTATCCCCATTTACATCAACGGCTAGGAAAACAGGTCCTTTGGTATCTTCCAATCCATAATCGGACTTTATTTTTTCTGCTCGCTCATAATCATAAGCATCTCGCAGTGCATCACAGCTTGAAAAATTGCCTGGTTCATCTTTGAGCAACCAGTAAGTCACAAAAAAATCCTGATCCGGTGCATCTGCTTTAGCCTCGGCATGTGTCCTTAACTCTTTCGTGTAAGCATCACACAACACAGCATTTTTCAGCTCTTCATCTTTATCAAACAACACCAAACCAACGGGAAGCTCGCCTTCTTTTGGCAAAAAGCCCTCGTCTGCTCTTAAAAAATCAGTCACGACCTCAAGGGACGCAACCTCATCCAATGCAACCTCGTCATCGGAACTTGCTTCCATCCCCATATCTTCATCAGGTTCAGGCAGAACAGGAGGAGGAGGTGGCGGCGGAGGTGGTGGTGGTGGAAAATCTTCTTGAGTTTCACTCGGGTAGGAATCCTCAGGTGGTGCACTACAGGCAAACGTAAATACACTTAGAAAAAGCGCACTCAAAGCAATAAAACGTTTCATCTCCGACACCCCTTTTATCATAGATAACTTAAAGCTAAGTCCCACCTTAATAGCATTACCAGACAATGAAAATAGAATGGCACCCCTTCTGCATTGTGAGAAGGGATGCCACGTTAGTTTTTTAACTTGTTTTTATTCAGCTTCTGGCTTCATAAATTTCAATGTCATACGGTCAGATTCACCAATCGCTGCGTATTTTGCGCTATCGAAATCTGCCGCCGGCTCTTCTCCACGTGGTGCAGAACGATTTACAGGCGGCAAAGTCCAAACACCAAATGGGTGGTCAGCCGTATCCGCAGGATTTGCATTGATTTCAGAACTTGCCACAAATTCAAACCCTGCTTCTTCAGCCATTTGACGCACCAAAGACTCCTGAACATATCCACCGCTACCAGAAGGGTCTTGTTCTGCAGCTGTTGGCAAACGGTGCTCAACGACACCCAATATTCCACCAGGCTTTAAAGCTCTAAAAGAATCTGCAAACATTTTGTCGGCATAAGATCCACCCATCCAGTTGTGAACATTTCTAAATGTCAGAACCACATCGGCTGTTCCTTCAACACCCAACCCATCAGATTCTTTAGATGCAACTGTAAGCTCGATATCGCCGTAAATTTCTGGTTTTGACAAGAACGCTTCTGTGTATTTCTCGATACCATTTTTTGCATAATCAGAAGATGCTGGATCAAAAGAAGCCGCAATCAATTTTCCGCCACCTGATTTTAGGTATGGCCCTAAAACAGATGTGTACCAGCCACCACCGGGCCAAATTTCAACGACAGTGTCACTGTTTTCAACACCAAAGAACTCTAATGTTTCAGCAGGGTGGCGCCAAACATCACGCTCTGGAGCAACGCGCCAGTCACCCTCCAAAGCAAGCTCAATTGCACTTTTTTCGGATTCAACTTCAGTTGTTTCTACAGTTTCGGATGCTGATTTTACATCCTCATTTGCAGGTGTTGATGTTTCTGGCTCACATGCAACGAGTGCAAATACTGCGGCTCCGGCCATCAAAATTTGAGTTGTTTTCATGGGTATTTCCCTCCACCTAAAATCAATAATTTGGACATTATCTATTTTGTTGCCCTTGAACACCCTAATCTTCATTCCTAACTTTAATCCAGAGACGCCGATGACGGGTCTCTCGAGCAGAGCGATGAACATATGTTGCGTGAAGCTTGGAATTTGAAACTGTGAACCGGAACAATCGACACCCGGATCGCGCCTGTTGCTTAAGAAGGACAGAACTATGAGCACGATTGATTTAACACCACTTTACCGCACGATGGTTGGATTTGACCGCATGGCAAACCTAATAAATACCGCACAGCGACTAGATGGTGCACAGGGCTATCCCCCTTATAACATTGAACAATTAGACGAAAATGCATTTGCAATTGAGATTGCTGTGGCTGGTTTTTCTGAAGACGATCTAGAGATCGAAATCAAAGAAGGCCAACTGACCGTTGTCGGCAAAAAGGCAGGGCCAGACAGTTCATCAGATGCAAATGAGCGTAACTTCCTCCATCGCGGAATCGCCGAACGCGGCTTTGTCCGTCGCTTTCAGGTTGCCGATCACGTTATCGTGACCCAAGCCGATTTGAAGCACGGTATGCTGCGTATAGACCTTATTCGTGAGCTTCCAGAAGCTATGAAGCCCCGCAAAATAGCAATTGGCAGCGGGACATCTAAGGCGCAACCAGAAGCGATTGACGGTCAAGCCACTGCTGAAACAACAAAAATCGGTGTCGCGTAATAGAGCGCTCTCACCAGAACAAGACTTAAAGATGGATTAGATATTTCGTCCGTCTTATAAATCCCTGAATGATCCCCCGATTCAGGTAAGCGATACTGCCGATCTCTCTCCCCTCCCGAGATCAGCGCAGTATCGCTTTTTGTTTTTAAATAAGGTTTTTAAACGCTGGATACCAAACTCAATACCTGAGAAATCAAACTATTGAGAATGCCCGGATGCAGACAAACCGTAACAAGAAGTCCAGCAATAGCACCACCGAGATGTGCTTCATGTCCGATTTTAGAGTCTTCATTGCCAGAAGCAAAAGCAGAATATGAGATGAATGCTACTCCAAATACGATGGCGGGAATGGGAATAATCATAAACAAATAAATCAATGAGAATGGCTCAAACATGCAGAATGAGATCAATGCACCCGAAACTGCACCAGATGCTCCAACCGCAGAATAATCAAGCCGTCTATAATTTTCCAATACAGCCCACGCTCCACCAGCAATGAGCGATACAAAATAAACCAGCAAATATCCTGTCGGCCCCAGCAGTTTTATTTCTAAATACGGGCCAAAAAAGAAGAGCGTCAGCATATTAAGCAATAAATGCCCCGGCGACACATGCAGAAAGCCTGATGTTAAAACCCGATACCATTGGTGCTTCTGGACAATGTCACCAACCAATAAATAATTCGCACGAAAAAATTTCTCGTTTGAAAAACCGATCAATGAAAATGCCACATTCGCCGCAATTAGCGCCAACGTGATCGGTGCCCCTAATAAAACTTCGAACATCAATCACCCCACCCTATGCGCTTAAATATCTAGTCTTTTGTGGCTTGATTTTCATTATCATCCGACGCAACGCCATCTTCTTGCGAAACAGCAGAACTCGTTTTTTCTTCTAAACCCGCATCAATGGAAGGAGATGCCTCAACAGAGGTGTTTTCGTTCGCCTCAGTCTTTTCAGTTATATCAGAATCAGCCGGTTCAGCTTTTTCAACTTGATCAGCAGCTTCCTGTACTTTGGCCTCTTCAGACGAAACTATAGGTGTTTCTTGCTGATTGGAATTATCGGGACTAGTTTCCGCTTCAGTTACGGATTTAGCCGAAATATCAGCTTCATTTTCAACCGCAACAATCCCAGCTGCTACGACTGCTTCACTTTCTGTCGTATCATTCTCGCGTTTATTGCGTGCGCCTCTTCGGCGTCCACGGCGATGATTGCGCCCTTTACCATCGTCATCACGTTTTGGTCGTTCTGGACGACGCAAAAACTCTCCAATACCCACAGCTTCAACAAATGACATCAATGCTTCTTCATCATCACGCGTAGAAAACTTACGACGCACATCTTTGAAAGAGCGTGCAGCTGAACGCAATGGTGCATGTGTCACAGCTTCTTTGCCAAGAACAACAGTCACTTCTTCTTGACGCGATAAAGATGCTTCAAGGTTTGCCGCCGCCCAAGGCAGAAACGTAATGGCAAGTTCTTTAGAAAACAAAGGAGCAAGCGTTTCAGTCAAATCAGCCAATGGCTCAAATGGACCATTTGGCTTTGGGTCATCCATGAACTCACACCAAGCTTTTACGAATGGACCTTCTTTTTCAATAATTTTCGCAGGTGTTGGATCTTTCAACAATTGTCCCAATTGAGCAGCGAGCCCAAAATCTGCAATAGATGGTCTTCCACCGAATATGAACAAGTGTTTCTCAAGGTGCACATTCAAAAGTTTCACAAAACGTTTGAAACTCTTCTCAACAACACCGCCCATTTCCTTATTCAATCCCATGCTTGGAAACATATCCATCATGCGTTCGATTGAATCCTGAAGCATCTCTTTGCGGTTTTCAGGTTTCTCTGAAACGAAATACTCATCAAAAGCACGTATCGCAGCTTCCTTTTGATCTTTCTTTCGTCCCCAGCGATACTGGATCACCGCTTTGGAAAGCCAAAGGTCAGCATAATCTTCAAGGACTGCCGCTAAAAAAGCGCATGATAAGTCTTCTGGGATCGCTTCAGGGTTAGGACTATCAGCTTCAAGAGCTTCAATTGTCGGTGTCGTGTCGTGTACAGCAAAACCATTCGCTGTCACAAGCACGGGCAATGTTGCAAACCTTGCAACTTCTTTGAGCGTTTCTTCATTCTCAGATGTACGCACAAGCCATTCATGCTCAAGGCCTTTATAGCGCATGTAGCTTCTTAGCTTGATTGAGAAAGCGGAAGTTTCCGCGCCAAAGAGACGGTAGGACGCGCTCATATCTATATAACTCCTGAAAATCGAGCCGGACGCTACGCCGTAGCGCCTTTCAAAGCAACCCGCCTTAATTAGGCTGAATTGAAAATATGGCAACAAAACCACACTTTCATTCTATATTTTTAGCGCAACTCCCGCTGGACATATATATTCAATTTGCGCTTTACCACTTATGCGCCTTTAAAGCTGCCCTATTACTTTTGCGGATAGAACACTGTGATGCCTGACACCCCAGCCAACTTTCTGGTCTTTGCAGACAAGCTGTTTTCTCCTTCAGAAAGTTTCATTCATCGTGCCTATACAAGCTTTTCAAACCTCAAACCGATCTATATCGGCCATGAAGTGCGTGGACCGGCACCCGAAAATACTGATTTCATTACACTTGGAGACTATCACGGCCTGGCAGGTGAAACCGGCTTCAAGCAATTTGGGATTATTTCTAAAAAACTATTAGCGCGCCTTAAGAAAGAAAAACCAGTTCTAATTCATGCCCATTTTGGTAAATCTGGTGCCTATGCCCTTCCTCTAGCCAAGGCTTTGGATATTCCGCTAGTTGTCACCTACCATGGTGGAGATGCAACTAAGCATTCAAATACTAAGAATAGTTTGTTTCGTGTCTATAATCGTCGTCGACAACAATTATGGAATGATGCTGCTCTTATATTGCCCTGCTCTGAATTTATTGGCCGAGAATTAAAAGCAAAAGGCTGCCCGGCAAGTAAAATGAATGTTCACCGTAATACAGCTGATCCAGATCGTTTTTATGCAGGCGACAAGAAGAAAATTATTCTATTTGCCGGCCGCTGGATTGAAAAAAAAGGCATAGACACCCTCATAAAAGCACTCGCCTTGGTTTCTGATCAGTTGGAGGGTTGGACAGTTCGGTTACTTGGAGAAGGTGCGCTCAAAGCACACCTCGTCGAGACACTCAAAGCAGCTAATATCGATGCAGAACTTCCCGGCTGGATTCCCGCAGATGACATGCCAAAACATTTTGCCGAAACGTCTATTGTTTGTATTCCATCTAAACGGGCCGCCTCAGGAGACGCCGAGGGACTGCCAATGGTTTGCATAGAAGCTCAGCTAGCCGCTTGCGCAGTGATAGCGACGCGTCATGCTGGAATACCAGAATGCATTATCGACAATGAAACCGGTTTCTTGGTTGATGAAAATGATCATGTAGAATTTGCAAGAAAACTGACTCTCCTACTAGCATCACCAGAAAACGCGTTAGCGATGGGACGGAAAGGGAAAGTACACGCCGAGCAGAATTTCAACCTTCAAACACAATCAAAAAAATTGGAAGAAAAACTGCTTTCTTTAATCTAAGTCTATCGAGCGAATTAGGCCGCCGCGACGCCGCTTAAAAATTGCTCAACTTGCACTTTCATTTCTTCAGCGCGCATTGCTAAATCATCGGCTGCATGTCCAACTTCAAGTGCTGACGAAGTTGTATCTTTGGCTGTTTTTGTCACATTCTGAGTATTTTCTGAAACCTCTAATGTACCTGTAGCTGCAAATTGCGCATTTCGACTAATTTCATTCGTAGCAGCGCCCTGCTCTTCAACAGCGGCTGCGATAGCGGACATAATGTTTGAAACCTCTTCCATTGATTGAGTGATATTTTCAATGGAGACGACAGTTTCTTTCGTTGAACCTTGAACCATAGAAATCTGGTTTGAAATTTCATCCGTAGCCCGCGCTGTTTGATCAGCCAATTGTTTAACTTCAGATGCAACGACGGCAAAACCCTTTCCAGAATCCCCAGCTCTTGCAGCTTCGATCGTCGCATTTAGAGCCAATAGGTTCGTTTGTTCAGCAATATCAGCAATCAAACTGACAACATCACTGATCTTAGACACAGCATTTGCGAGCTCCTTCACCTTTTCATTTGCTTTAGAAGTCATGTTTGCTGTTTCGGAGATCGTTCCATTATTATTGTGTACATTCTGCATAATTTCAGACACAGACGCAGACAATTCTTCAGCTGCAGCAGCAACAGTTTGGACATTAGAAGATGTTTCGTGCGAGACGGCAGAAGCCCGCGCAGATTGCGCATCAGTTTCCTGAGCATACCCTTGAAGTCCATCAGAAGAAGATTTCAACGAATGGATATTGGCTTCCATTTGTGAAAGAACGTCTGCAGATTTACCCTTAAAGACTTCAATTAATTTTTCTATTTTGTTTTGACGCAATAAATTAGAAGATTCAGCTTCTTTATTTGCTTTTTCCAATACCGCACGCTCCGCAAGCCCATCTCTAAAAGCTGTAACCGCGACAGCCATCGGACCTATCTCATCCTTGCGTTCTGTACCCTCAACAGCAATGGACGTATTTCCAAGCGTTAATTCTTTCATTGTATCCGCTAGCCTTAGCATGGGGCGAACAACAGAGTTTGCGGTTCGCATAGCGACCAGACCAGTAATGCCACCAAAAGCAAGAAGAATAATAAAGCCTTCAATCAATGTGTTCATTAGAACCGACTTCAAATCATCAATGTAAACACCTGTACCGATGACAAATCCCCACGGCTCAAACACGTCTAGGTAAGACGCCTTTTGTACGGGCTCTTCGTCGCCCGGGCGCGGCCACATATACTCAACAATTCCACCACCATTCATGGCGACATCAACCATTTCACGGAATAAGAATTTACCTGTCGGATCCTGAGAGTTTTTAACCGAAGTATTGTTTAATTTGGGTTTGATTGGATGCATCAACATATTTACATCTTCATCAAGGATGAAAACATATTCACTGCCACCATATCTAAGTGCTGCAATACTTCTAAGTGCATTTTCCTTGGCTACGGCTTCAGTGATTAAGCCGTCCTGGAACAAATTATATTCAGACTGGATAATAGTATTGGAAGCCTGAACAATGCTCTCCAGTTGATTATGTATTCCCTGCTCACTCTTGTGATAGCTGCGCCAGCTTAGTGAAAAAACGCAAACTGCCATACCGCAAAGAGAAAGTGCAACAACACTCAGTATTTTGCTTTTTATAGATATCAACAATGGAAGTACCAACTCAGTTTATGTAAAGGGCTACAATGCACCATGGTTAATTTAACTATATTTGAATTACTAATACGTTAAAAGTAAAACGCCTTGCAAAAGATGAAGTATATTACATTTGATCGTCTAAAAGCAGTGTACTCGCTTCAAATTCAAACATGAATTGCTCCCCGTCTTACACAGGATAAACAGTCAGGGGTCGCCAAACGTGTTTCTTTGCTGTATGTCGCGCCCAAACGATGTTGCGGAAAGGCTCTGCAGCGTCAAAGTATTTATATCTCCCCGGAAGATGCCACATGACCGCCGAACAAACCACTTCGATGCGCAACATCGCTATTATCGCTCACGTTGACCACGGTAAAACAACACTTGTTGACTGTCTTTTGAAACAGTCCGGTGTTTTCCGTGAAAACCAAGCCACATCTGAACGGATGATGGACTCAAACGATCAAGAACGTGAACGTGGGATCACAATTCTAGCAAAAAACACATCTGTTGTTTGGAAAAACACTCGCATCAACATTGTTGACACACCAGGACACGCAGACTTTGGTGGTGAAGTGGAACGTATCCTTCACATGGTGGACGGTTGTATTGTTCTTGTTGATGCTGCTGAAGGCCCAATGCCTCAGACTAAATTCGTTGTATCTAAAGCGCTTAAACTTGGTCTAAAACCAATCGTTGCTGTCAACAAAATCGACAAACCAGAGCGCCGCCCTGATGAAGTAATTGACGAAGTTTTCGATCTATTCGCAAACCTCGATGCAACAGACGAACAACTTGACTTTAAAGTGCTATACGGATCTGCCAAAGCCGGCTGGATGGGCACAGACTACAACAACCCAACAGAAGATATGGCTGCTCTGTTTGACATGGTCATCGAGCATGTACCTGAACCAGTTACAGAAGAAGGCCCATTCCGCCTTCTAGCCACAACAATCTCTTCTGATAATTTCCTTGGTCGTGTTCTAACTGGACGTGTTGCTTCAGGTTCGGTTAAACCAAACCAAACGCTCAAAGCATTGTCTCGCGATGGTACTTTGATCGAACAATTCCGCGTTTCCAAAGTTCTCGCTTTCCGCGGACTAGAGCGTTCCCCTGTTGATGAAGGTGTTGCCGGAGATATCGTATCTCTAACAGGAATGACGAAAGCCACTGTTGCAGACACATTGTGTGACCCTGCAGTGACCGAAGCTATGCAAGCTCAACCGATTGACCCGCCAACAATCACAATGACATTCCGTGTGAATGACTCACCATTTGCCGGAACCGAAGGTACAAAAGTAACCTCCCGTATGATTTGGGATCGCTTGGAAAAAGAAGCTGAAGGTAACGTTGCTCTGCAAGTAGCGCGCGCTGCTGAAGGTGATGCTTTTGAAGTATCAGGACGTGGTGAGCTTCTGCTTTCTGTATTGATTGAAACAATGCGCCGCGAAGGCTTCGAGCTTGGTGTTTCTCGTCCGAAAGTTGTTTTCAAAGAAGACGAAAACGGCAACAAGCTTGAGCCTATCGAAGAAGTTGTGATCGATGTGGACGAAGAGCACTCAGGTATCGTTGTTCAAAAAATGAATGAGCGCAAAGCTGAGATGATCGACATGCGCCCATCAGGTGTTGGCCGCACACGTTTGGTATTCTACGCACCATCACGTGGTTTGATTGGTTACCAAGGTGAATTGCTCGGTGACACACGCGGTACAGCAACTATGAACCGTATTTTCCATGATTACGCTCCTCACAAAGGTGCTATCACTGGTCGTCACACAGGTGTGTTGATCTCTAACGGCACTGGTGAAGCTGTTGCATTCGCGCTTTGGAACCTAGAGGACCGTGGTCCGATGATGATCGGTGCTGGTGTGAAAGTTTACGAAGGTATGATCATCGGTGAGCACACTCGCGATAACGACCTTGAAGTAAACTGTCTAAAAGGTAAGAAACTTACAAACATGCGTTCATCAGGTACAGATGAAGCTGTTCGTTTGACAACACCTCTTCAAATGACTTTAGAAAAATCACTTGCTTACATCCAAGATGACGAATTGGTTGAAGTCACACCAGAAAGCATCCGTCTTCGTAAAGTCTGGCTAGACCCGAACGACCGTAAACGGAACCGCGGCAAAGCATAAGCTTTGCAATAGCGACGAAGTTTTAAGCCCCACCCGTTCATTCTGGTGGGGCTTTTTCGTGACAGCACATGCCTATTCTCGCCCCATATCAGCCAAGTTTTAGTTATCTGATATACACATGAGATATGCAGCCCCCTTCTTCGCTACAATTTTACCGCTGGCTTTTGCCTCTTCAAGTTTTGCGCAAGTAAGCGATATCGAATTTGGCAAACGCCTTTCGAGCTCCGCTATAGAACGCACACACCATTCAGTGACTTATGATCCCGCTTATGTACGCCTTGATTATCCCAATGGAGACGTAGCACCAGATAAAGGTGTCTGCGCAGATGTCGTTATACGTGCCCTCAGAACGCTCGATATAGATCTACAAAAACTCATCCATGAAGACATGAAAGCCAATTTTAATGCCTACCCTCAACGATGGGGGCTAAAGCGCACAGATCGCAATATTGACCATCGCCGCGTGCCGAACATAGAAGCCTATCTATCACGCCAAGGAATGCGCCTGTCGCCTTCGGAAAACCCATCTGATTATCAAGCAGGCGATATCGTCGCGTGGAACTTAAGTGGCCATGGCCGTGGATGGATGCCACACATAGGCATCGTCACAGACCAAAAGGCACGCGATGGCACACCTCTTATTGTTCACAATATAGGTGCAGGCCCGCAATTGGAAAGCGTGCTATTTAACTGGCCAATTACAGGACGATATCGGCCTAAACGATCACAATTTTAGTGATCAAATTTAAACATGTTGAGAATGTCTCTCAAATATGTGACAAGACTTTTCATATCCACATCACCACGAGGCACCCCATGAAACAAACGACTCGCACTCTATTCACAGCTTTAGCTCTTGGAATTTCAACTTTTTCCATGGCCGCCCCTGCAATGGCACATTGTGAAATTCCTTGTGGAATTTATGATGACGAAGCCAAATTTGATGAACTCGCCCTTCACGTTAAGACGATCAAACGTTCCATTGAGGGTATTTCTGAATCAAAAACCACACATGACACAGTCCGCTGGGTGATAAATAAAGAAAACCACGCACAAAAAATTCAAGATGAAATGGCTACTTATTTTTTAGCGCAACGCATTAAAGCGCCGGCTGATGCAGCTAAAAACGAGGAATATGTTCAATCTTTAGAGCTAGCACATTCAATCATCGTTGCCGCCATGAAAACAAAACAAAGTTCAGACATGGAAAAAGCGGATATTCTGGGCACCAAAATAGAAGCTTATAAGACGCTTTATTTTAAAATTCACGGACATGAACACTAAACCGATGAAATAATCTTCTCCAGCTGGTCATCATATTATCGTTTCAAAGATCAGCTGGACGAATATTTTCTCAACCACATAATGCATTCACCATTGCCAACACGATAAAGTTCTCGCAATATTTAACCATTCATCTGGTCATTTTTTATCATTAATTGTAAACGCATATTGCTCTAAAAAGTGATTATTATTGCACCTTCATGACTTATCAAATTATCCTTGCACTTTTTGCCTTTGGTGGTGTGGCATCCATAACACCTGGTCCTAACAATCTCATGCTCATGGCATCGGGAGCCAATTTCGGTTTCCGTCGCACGATCCCGCACATGTTAGGTGTTGGACTTGGTTTCATCTTCATGCTTTTTCTTGTCGGGATCGGATTAGTGCGTGTGTTTGAGGCATTTCCTCAATCATTTACAATTCTAAAAATCGTCAGCACGCTTTATCTTTTGTTTCTTGCTTGGAAAATTGCCAACGCAAAGCCTCTACAATCAGCATCAGATGAAAATGCTTTAGGTTCAGCGCCCCTCACCTTCATGCAAGCATCATTGTTTCAATGGGTTAATCCCAAAGCTTGGACAATGGGCACAACGGCGATGGCGGCTTACTCTGTGCAGGATGCACCATTCTTAAGCGTCTTGGTCATATGCGCTGTATTTGGGATCGTAAGCCTGCCCAGCATCAGTATTTGGACCATCGCAGGTACAAAAATTCGTCAATTCTTAAACAGCCCACTCAAGACGCGTGTTTTCAACATTACAGCAGCCGTGCTGCTAGTTTTGTCCTTATATCCTGCTTGGTTTGGCCACTAGACCCGACCGACGTTCAATCTCAGCTTTGATATCGCCTAGGAATTATCGTTTTCGTCATTTTTAGAACGACGCCCCAACACGATAACACGCTTACCTTCGCGTTCGGCTTTCTGCAGCCTATTTTCAGCTTGAGTAGACATGCCTTCAATACCAACCCATTCAGAATACAAAGGAGATTTCGCATTTCCATTTTGAGAAATTTGCAAGTCTTCCTTTGGTACGATTTCAAATCCTAACTGATTGAGCAAAACCAAAAAGCCAATACCAGTGAAAGCAGCTGTCGTCACAATTCGCACGATGAATTTCATGACCATGCCGCGAAAAGCAACCACGGCAGCAGCACTAGTCGCGCCGCCTCCCAACCCCGCAGCTGAAGCAATACCTGCAAGGTCTCCACCTTCACCAAAAACCTTATTAAGCATTTCTAGAATCTGTTCCATGGAGACACTCCTCACCGCAAAAACCAAATAAAGATAACTAGTCTTACCCTGACTACCGTAATCCGTTAACAGGAATACTGTGTTCAATTGAGATAAAACACTATCATTTTTGTCAGCTTCAATGTTTGCCGGGCGGCGTTCCATTGTGGTCGGACATTTTAGGTTTGAAACTTGGCGGCTTGCTCTTATCGTCTTGAAGCGCCCATGCTGACAAATAGGCGATCAAAATTGTTCCAAGGATTAACCCAGCTATCTTTAGAGTTTTCAATGCCCTACCCCTTTTCTTTTGAGGGGATCATTGTCACTAAGGCTGATCCAAATTCAATACCTTAAATGCACAGGGCTCATAAGATGTTAGCGAAGCGGCAACGACCACTTGCATTGATTACAGGAGCTTCGGCGGGCATTGGCGAAGCAATTGCGCGGGAATACGCTGCGAATAATTATGATGTTATTCTTGTTGCGCGCCGCAAAGAAAAGTTAGAACAACTGGGCGAGGAACTTTCGACGGCACACGGTATCTCAACATATATTCATTGCGTGGACTTATCTCGACCTGACAGCACGCAACAAATTGTACAATATCTTCAAACTATTCAAAGAGATGTCGAAATATTAGTGAATAATGCAGGCTTTGGATTAGCCCCAGAATTTACAAATACGAGCTGGCAAGAACAAGCGTCTTTCTTGCAATTAATGCTCAATACACCCTGCGAATTAGCACATGCTTTGCTTCCAGCAATGCGAAAAAGAGGTCATGGGAGCATCATAAATATCGCCTCAATGGCTGGCTTTGCACCAGCTGGTCGTGGGCATACTTTATATGCTGCAAGTAAAGCTGCTTTGATCAAGTTTTCGCAATCTTTGTATATGGAAAACCAAAAGTATGGCTTACATATAGTTGCGGTATGTCCGGGTCTGACCTATTCGGAATTTCACGATGTGAATGGCCAAAGAGGCAAACTTGAAGCACTGCCCAAATATCTCTGGCAATCTTCGGAAGATGTCGCCAAGGCAACCTTTAAAGCAGGACAGAGATCCAATCCTGTCTGCATTCCAGGGCCCATCAATAAGGCATTGTATATATTAAACAAAATACTTCCCGAACAACTAATCATGCACCTAATGAAAGCGCGTCACCGTTAAATTCAGGCGATAATTTTAGCCGCGACGCTTGTTGACGCGATATGTGCGGTGGCGTGGAATATAGGATGAATATGGGTGATACATCACAGAATTACGCGAGCGCACCATAGGACTTTGAACGCTTAAAAAGCCGCCATGTCCGCCGCCCCAATTACTAGAAACACCTGCACCTACACCGCCAGTGAAATTTCCATCCATATGAATTTGCTGAGAACCGTGTGATGTGTGCTGACAATTAGCGCAACAATTGCAGTTTTGGTGCTGAAGTTTTTGCGAATGCGTAACGACTTTTTGTGTCACAGGTGTCGAAGTCATGTGTTGTCCGCGGTGAATGATTGGCGCAACAGATTCAACATAAGCTGGAGCCTCACCTGACAACACAACACGCCCAGTTGAAACAAATGTTCCTGAACAAACTTCATTATCTGAGTTGGCGCATGATGACGAATATATCTTGGTTCCAGCCGCAGTTGGATTCGCGTAGTGAATAGTCGGTGAAGACGAGGAATATGATTGCACGTTCAAAGGTGCTGGTGCCGGCGTATGAATTGTCGGCGTATTGCTTCCATCAGCGAAAGCTATGGGTGTTAGTCCTGCAAACGCAGCAACCAAAACAACACCTGAACCGAGAAATGATTTCATCATAATACGCTCACTAATTTCAACAATTAATGAGAGGTTAACTCGAACTATCAAGCTGACGCAATCACTCGCGCCTCTGGCGGGAATATTCATAACTGCATTCGCCTTTATTCAAGTTAGCAAATTAGAAGTCGTAAGTGATTCCTTTACGCTCCCAATCGCCATAACGCGTTGGTTCTTCACCAGCAGGACCATTCCACTCTTCAACCAATTTTTTCTTGGCTGTTTCGGCCATTTCAGCTTCACGTCGAATGGCAGCCTCTTCCAATGCGCGTTTGGCAGCACCGGTCAAAACTTTCCCCGGTGCAGCGCCGGGAATTGTCGGGTTTAAATCCTCTGAATTGGCTTGAATTTCAGAATTTGAGTCATTTTCGTTATTTTGGGTCATGCAAACTAGATAATTTCTATTTTTTTTTAGTCCAGCGCTTTTTAAAGTTGGAATTCATTAACCTTCATGAGTGACAACTTAATAAGACCAATCAAATTCAACCCAAAGGTACGAATATCTGTACCTTCATCTCTTTGGAGCTGACCCGTGAGCTATTTGCGCGCAACCTTATTTATGTTCTTCATCCATGCTATTTTTGCGGGGATTGGCTGGGCAATCTATGGCAATCAGGGCGCAGTTATAGCAACGGCTATTGCTTTGCTTTTCCACATTGCTGTTTTTTGGAAAGCTGACAGTCTTGTCTTGCGTGCCCACAAAGCTCAAGAAGTAGATGAAAACCACCCCTCTCCAATGGTGCGTTCATTCGTTAAAGAATGTCGTGACCTATCTTTTAACGCCGGGATGATATGTCCGCGTCTGTTTATCATGGACGCTCACCAACCAAATGCTTTTGCAGTTGGCCGTGACGCACTTCACGCGTCCATCGCTGTAACAAATGGTTTGTTGATGACCCTTAGCCGCGCCGAAACACGCGCAGTAATCGCACACGAGCTCGCGCATGTGAAACGAGGCGACAGCTTATCCATGGGCATAGCATCGGCTGTTTCAGGTCTGTTAAACCGTCTCACATGGATCATATTTGCGCCAATTGGCCTATCTGCCATTTCATCACGATTCATCTCAAGAACTGTCGCTTTAATCTTTGCTTCTAAGTCTCGCGAACACGCTGCAGACCGTGATGGTGCAAAAATTTGTGGAAAACCCCTTGATCTTGCCGCCGCTCTGGAAAAGATAGACCGCAATACCGTATCTCTTCTCAACCCTATCGCTGAGAAGAACCCTGCGACAGCTCATATCTACGTGGTCGATCCATTGCACGCATCTAAACGCACACACCGTTCATCCCACCCGGCAACAGAGAAACGCATTGCGCGTTTACGTCGTCAGGCTGAAGATAATAACATTAGTTCAACCGCTAAACCTGAAACGCGTTACTAAGTGAACGATACTTCATCAGGTAAAGGCCCGCGTTCACCACGTGGGCCTAATCGCCGTTCTGGACCAAACAGCCAAAACTCTTCAGGCGAACGCACCAGATCTCGTTCTGGTAAAAACCCACGTTCAAAGCCTCAGGACAATTCCACCAAACGTACAGGTGGAAAGCTGCCTCAAAACGGTTGGCAGAGCCGACGCGCTGCTGCGGATATTCTCATGCGTATCGTGCATGAAGGCGCAGACATGGATGAGGCGCTAGCAAGTTCAAAATTCTTCGACGAATTAGAAGGACCAGATCGCGGCTTTGCACGCGCAATTGCCTCAGCCGCCTTACGCGCTTTTGGTCGCATTGATGATGCTCTTGAAACCTATCTGGACCGACCATTAGAGAAAATAGACCCCGCTGTATTGTCTTTATTGCGCGTTGGTTGTGCCCAATTATGGGTTTTAAAAGCACCTTCTTATGCGGCAGTTGATGCGACAGTAGAAGCAGCACGCCAATGGAAACCAGCATCGCGAGGCGGCGGTATGGTGAACGCTATTTTACGCCGCGCCGGACGTGAACCAGAAGCTTATGAAAGCCTACCAGCCAGCCGCATCTGGCCAGATTGGCTATCAGAGCGTTTTTCCAGCGCACTTGGCGAAGAAACCACGCAAAACATCGCGATGATGCAAATGCTAGAGCCGCGTATTGATCTGACCGTGAAATCAGATCCCGAAGCTTGGGCACAAAAACTAGAAGGCACAGCCCTTCCCTCTGGTTCAGTTAGACTACCCACAGGTGCCAGCCTAACAGAATTAGAAGGTTATGTTGAAGGCGAATGGTGGGTGCAAGATGTTGCTGCAACGCTGCCAGCGCAGTTATTTGGCGATGTCAAAGGATTATCAATTGGAGATTTATGTGCTGCGCCCGGCGGTAAAACAATGCAACTTGCTAGCAAGGGTGCAAAGGTTACGGCCATAGACCTTTCTGAACAACGTATTGAAAAAGTACGCGAAAACCTAGAACGCACAGGATTGAAAGCCAAAACGCAAGTGACAGATGCACGCCATTGGCGACCTGCTGAACCTTTTGATGCTGTGCTTTTGGATGCACCTTGTTCTGCATTGGGAACTTTGAGGCGCCACCCTGAAGGCGCTTGGAGAAGAAATGATAAAGGTTTGGATAGATATTCCGGCCTTCAGATCAAACTTGTTCAAGCAGCCTACGACATGATGAAATCTGGCGGTACAATGCTATATTGTGTATGTACGCCCCTTCCCGCTGAAGGGATTGAAGTTGTCAAAGAAGCCGTTGATAGTGGCAAATGGATAAGTAAACCCATTACGCCTGAAGAAGTGCCCGGCTATGAGCATGCGATTGACGATTTTGGCGGACTATTAAGCCTTCCAAAATTCGATATTGAAAACCCCGAAGATCTCGTCACGTCGGATGTGTTCTATATGGCGCGCCTTGAAAAGGTCTAATTTAGTTCAGTTTCCATTCATGAATAGAATGACAGTTTTGTTTAGATAAAACTGTCAGCTTGCCTCATATCTGCCGTAAAACAGGACGATATGATTTGCATTCTTGTTTCATGTTTGGAGCCCGCCATGACACTGCCTATGAAAAACCTAAAACAAACCAATCCAGCAAAAAACATGATGTTTGCTTTGGTGGCAGGTACGGCGCTCGCCATTACAGGGTGTGCGTCTAGTCAAGGTGCCAATGATTATTCCCGCGATGAAGTTGGGCGTATTTCTCGTGTAGATGAAGGCGTGATCGTCGCCTCTCGCGCTGTGCAGATATCGGCATCCAATAACGGCCTTCTTGGCGCAGCGACTGGTGCGGTCATTGGTGGAATTGCCGGAAGCCAAGTTGGCGGCGGTGATGATGAAAAAGCAATCGCCGGTGTTGTTGGAGCCGTTGGAGGCGCTATCGCTGGTCAGCAAATCAACAAATCAGCTGGCAAGCAGCAGGGTTTTGAATATAAAATCCGCCTAGATAAAAATGACGAGATCATTTCTATCACGCAGGGCGGTGATGTGGCGCTGCCAAATGGAACGCCAATCTTTATTGAATACGGAAATCGTGCGCGCGTCGTGCCTCAGCACGCCAATATCGGATACTAAATCTATTTTTAGTAGACTTTCACCTAGGCCCAACGACATAATAAATGCAACCTAATCCAGACAAGGAGCTTGCGCCCTTTGTCTGGTGCTGATAGGCGGAATTTATGTCTGAAATTTTGATATCCCCTTCCATTCTCGCAGCCGACTTTGCAAAGCTCGGCGAAGAGGTTCGTGCAATCGACACTGCTGGTGCCGATATGATTCATATTGATGTGATGGATGGCCATTTTGTTCCAAATATAACAATTGGCCCTGATGTCGTAAAAGCACTTAGGCCGCTCTCAGACAAACCATTTGATGTGCACCTGATGATTTCACCGGTTGATGCTTATTTGGAAGCTTTTGCGAATGCTGGCGCTGATCTCATTACAGCCCACCCAGAAGCAGGACCGCATTTTCATCGCACGGTGCAAGCCATACACAAGCTTGGCAAAAAAGCCGGTGCTGCTCTTAACCCTTCAACACCTGCAAACGCTCTTGATTACGTTCTTGAAGAACTAGATCTTGTGCTAATTATGAGTGTTAATCCCGGATTTGGTGGGCAATCATTCATAGAAAACCAATTGCGTAAAATCGAAGACATACGCAACCGCATTGACGCATTGGGCACAAAAACTATTTTAGAAGTTGATGGCGGTGTAACGCCTGATAATTGTTCAAAAGTTATCAATGCTGGTGCAAACGCACTCGTCGCAGGATCAGCGGTGTTCAAAAAAGGGCCGGCAAATTACGCAAATGCTATTTCAGCTTTAAGAGGCTAACCGCACCAAAATTATTGGAGTCCGGCGACACATGTCACCAGAAAACGAACAGTCGGAAGACCCGCAAACGCACGACGCGCTGTCAAGCGAGACAACAGCGGAAGATTCTAATCCTGATCAGTTAGAGTCTGAACAGGTGAGCGAACACACGACAGATTCATCTGAAACTCCTAAACCTCGCGCTATTCCTAGCCAATATACTGATATGAAAGATGCTGCGGAATGGACCGAGTTTACGGGCGAAGACGGACTTCCCATAAAATCATCGCCAATGTATCGGATGCGATTAAATCCAGCGACATTTAACGCGCTGCTAGGTAGCCCCAAAACAGGCCATCCAGCGCGCGCTAAACGCGGTGAAAATATCATCAATGGTCAATGGCGATTTGGGACTGAAAAGTTGGAGGTTCCCGAAGCGCGCGCGCCTTGGGGCCCTCCTTTTCCGAGTGTCAATTTTGCAGACCGCATTCATCGCTTCCACTGGCTACGTGATCTTTTAGCCAATGGTGAAGCAGGTGAAAAACTGGCTCGAAGCCTAACGGTGAGCTGGGCTAAGGCGTTTGGCAAATGGGACGATACGGCGTGGCGCGTAAATGTGACTGCTGATCGCGTGATTAACTGGCTATCTGCTGCGCCAGTCGTCATTGCACCAGTATCGAGTGAAACAAGAGCCAATCTTTTGGACTGTCTTGCCAGACAAGCGCGCCATCTGTCTTTGAGCTATGAAAATGTACACTCTCTACGAGGCCGTTTTCGCTGCGCATTAGCCCTTACATTGGCTGGTATCTGCTTACCCGAAAGCGAATCCTATCTGGAACTTGGATTAGAAAATCTTGAAAAAGAAATAGGTCTTCAACTTCTAAAAGATGGTGGTCATGTTACGCGAAGCCCTTCTCGGCTTGCTGAAACACTCATTGATTTGAACATTGTTGAGGATTTCCTCCTGCGAATGGGCAAAGAGGCTCCGGCCTTTCTCTCAAAAGCACAAATGCGCATGCAGAACATGCTCAAATTTCTTCAGCTTGGTGATGGAGGTCTTCTTGTTGCCAACTCCAGTTCAGACGGATGGGACGGACTTGCGACAACCGCGCTTGCACCTTTTGGCGAAGGCGGCGGCAAATTTGCTTTTGCACAACAAACTGGATTTCAGCGCATTCAAGCAGGTGATCTGACTCTGTATATGGATACAGGATCTTCTCAAACCGGTGAGAACACTGAAATAGCAAGTGCATCTTGTTTATCTATCCATGTTTGCGATGGTCCACATCGAATCATCACTTCCATGGGGGCATATTCCGACCTTGACCCAGCATGGAAATTTGCAGCTCGCCAGACAGCAGCTTCTTCTACGCTTGTTTTGGATAATCAAAATTCAGGAATATTCAAACAGAATGAAACAACCGGGCTAATGGAGCTTTTGGGCCCGCCAAATGTATCTGCTCGACGATTAGAAGAAGGTGATCAATTTCTTCTGGAAGGACAACATTCAGGCTGGAGACAAAGCCACGGCCTCGTGCATAGACGCAGATTATTTTTAGCTAAAAACGGGACGCGAATAACCGGTGAAGACTCTGTCTACCGACCCCTAGCTGAAATTTCTACACCACCGGAAGAAGATGTCCCATGCGCATTGCGTTTCCAGCTTCACCCTCAAATTTCTGTAGAACAGGGTGAAGACACACATTCTGTGTTTCTACTTATCGGAGACACCGGAATTACTTGGAAACTTAGAGCGGAGCAGACAGTGCATGTTGAAAAAACTGTTTACACGGCGGGCGGTGTGCGCCTCCCAGCTGCACAACTGGTCGTTTATTGTAAAGTTAATCCAATTGGAGATGGCACTACTGCGCCAAACAGGTTACGTTGGGCACTGAGTCGCACCTCAAGTGATTGAGTTCTCTGATATCAATAGTGTTACTGCATAAGAGAGTATAGTTTTTGACCCGCAAAGACATTATTCGGGCCTTTACCATCGGACAACGCCAAGCATGGCGTGCCATCATTATTTGCACATGCTATGATGTCATAGCGGCATTTGTTGCCATGATTTCGGCAATATATATTAGAAATGCCCTTCAAGGGACGACCCCAAACCCCGTTGTAACTGCACTTTATACCGTTGAACTTGCTGTTGCGATGGTTGCGTCGCTCACATTCACCGGCGTTTACCGCCAAGTATGGCGCCATACGAGCGCGAGTGATCTTCGGCGTATCGTGCAAGCTGCTTTACTGGCAAACCTTATATTTCTTCCAATCATGTTTCTCACAAACAGATTAGAAGGATTTTTCAGGTCTAGTATTTTTATTGAAGTCCCTATTCTAATTACAATTATGATTGCTGGACGCCTTGCATCGCGCGCAAGAGCAACAGGACAGTTCATGGCTGCATTTCGTGCGCCGAACGAAAAGAAACCTGCTGCAATTCTCATTGGAACAGCATCTAAAATTTCTTCTACTCTCAGGGATTTAGATAATTCAAGCGAAGGTTTACCCATTCGCCCACTTGCAATCATTGAAACCAGTGGGGATCACACCGGACGGGCCATTTGCGGTATTCAGGTATTAGGAGACCTTTCCAAATTACAGGAAAGCATGTCGATAATGACAACCCGATATGGCACCCCACCTTGGATTGCGATGATCGGAGGCACGCTCGAGCGAGAAACAATGGACACCGTCTTGGAAGTTTCCGCCAAATTCAAAGCAACCGTTCAACGTCTGAGAGCTGATGGAGAATTCAATCATGATGAAATTTCTCCAACCGACCTTTTAACCCGCCCAGAAAAAAATCTAGATCGCATCAATGTTAGTAAGTTGATTTCTGGTGCGCGTGTTTTCGTAACAGGTGCTGGTGGTACAATTGGTTCTGAATTAGTGCGCCAATGTGCAAGCTATGGCCCGTCAGAGATAACCCTTTACGATAATTCAGAATACAATTTGTATGAAATAGACATGTATATGGGAAAACACTTCCCAAATGTACAAAGACGCGCCCTACTTGGTGATGTTAAAGAAGCAAATCGCTTAAGAACAGCCATGAAAAAGGCAAAACCTGACATTGTTCTTCATGCAGCAGCGCTAAAACATGTTCCTTTAATGGAAACCAACCCAAATGAAGCCATTCTAACGAATGTAGAAGGCGCACGATTAGCAGCAACATATGCAGCTGAATTTGGTGTCAAAAACTTTGTATTCATTTCAACCGACAAAGCAGTACAACCTTCAAACGTCATGGGCGCTTCTAAACGGGCCGCCGAATTATTCATTCAGGCGCTTGCCCCCCAAGCGGCAGAAACAAATTTTGCGATCGTAAGGTTTGGAAATGTATTGGGATCGGCGGGATCGGTGGCTCCCCTATTCGAGCGACAAATCAAAGAAGGTGGCCCTGTCACAATCACAGATGCGGAAATGACTCGTTATTTCATGAGTGTGGAAGAAGCATCTTCCCTTGTTCTTCAAGCTTCTGCATTATCTAGCAAATCACCCCACAAAGAAGCATTTCTTTATGTATTAGATATGGGACCACCTGTTTCAATCGTTGAGCTTGCCGAACGCATGATCCGCTTGAAAGGTTACCGCCCTGGTAAAGATATAGAGATCGTTTTCACAGGACTACGGCCCGGTGAGAAACTTGCTGAAACGGTTTTTTATCCCAAAGAAGAAGTTTCTGAAACAGGTGTTGATGGCGTTTTATCCGCGCAATCTTCCTATCAAAATCTGGATACAATTTTACCAACACTTGACGCTATGATAGAAGCAGCTCGCAATCGGGAACGTAATATTTCGCTCAATCTGCTCGCCGATTTAGCACCGCAATTGGCTATCTCAAAACCGGCAAACCTACCTCAAAATCCGGTGGATTACATCCGCACAGAAAACGTGGACTATCTCAAAGAAAAGCAGAGTAATGTATTGCCTTTACGTGCAGCAAAGCGTTCACGATCTGAATAATTTCAAACCTGCCTACTCACATATCTAAAGCCATTTTTATCTATCAAAGATAACTCATGGTTGGCCGTTCGCACACAACGTGCTATCGCCCCCAATTATCACGTAATTAAATAGTCCTGTCGATAAATTCTGGTGCTATTCAAGCAGCATTCCCATTAGGGTTTTAGCTTTTCACCAATCTATGCAGGGCATCATGGCCGGAGCCAAATATGACTGCAAACCTTTCTCCCATTCGTCGCGCCCTTATATCTGTATCTGACAAAACAGGCCTAATTGAGCGTGCTAAAAAATTGGTTGAATTGGGTGTAGAACTTGTTTCTACAGGCGGAACGTCCAAGGCGATTGCAGATGCAGGTCTTCCGGTTAAAGATGTTTCCGACCTAACAAACTTTCCTGAAATGATGGATGGCCGCGTTAAAACACTCCATCCTGTTGTCCATGGCGGTCTGTTATACCGCAGAGATCTGGACACACACGTGCAAGCAGCCAAAGAGCACAATATAGGCGCGATCGACCTTCTCTATGTGAACCTCTACCCGTTTGAAGCGACTGTTGCTGCGGGTAAGCCATTTGAAGATTGCATCGAAAACATAGACATTGGCGGTCCAGCAATGCTGCGCGCTGCTGCAAAAAACGTAGATTTCGTCGCTGTTTGTACGGATGGCTCTGATGTTGATAAAGTTATTTTGGATATGGAAGCCAATGCAGGCGCCACGACACTAAAAACACGTCGTGCCCTTTCTGCTAAAACATATGCACGCACAGCCGCCTATGATGCAGCCATTTCAAACTGGTATGTTGCACAAATTGAAGCTGAAGCACTGGCAAATGACGAAGAAATTGAAGCTCCATCCATTCGTGCCTTTGGTGGCCAATTAAAACAAAAACTACGCTATGGTGAAAACCCGCACCAAAAAGCGGCTGTATATGCCACACCAGAAGGACGCCCCGGTGTTCTGTCAGCCAAACAAATTCAAGGTAAGGAACTTTCCTTCAACAATTTGAACGACACTGATTCAGCCTATGAATTAGTAGCTGAATTTGATCCTGCTGATCGTCCTGCTGTGGCGATTATAAAACACGCAAATCCATGCGGTGTAGCTGTTGGGAAGACGGCTTTAGATGCCTATAAAGCCGCGCTTGCTTGTGATCCAGTATCGGCATTTGGCGGTATTGTTGCGCTAAATTGTGCATTGGATGCGCAAACGGCCGAAGCGATTACACAAGTCTTCACCGAAGTTGTCATTGCGCCGGGAACAAGCGATGAGGCGGTTGAAATTTTCTCTAAAAAGAAAAACCTACGCCTATTGATAACTGATGCTTTGCCTGACCCCAAAGAGGCTTCTCTCAACTATCGCAGTATTGCTGGCGGTATGCTTGTGCAAGAGCGCGACACGGGTCGCATCGAAATGTCTGATCTGAAAGTTGTCACGAAACGTGCACCAACAGAACAAGAGATGAAAGACATGCTGTTTGCATGGCGCGTTGCAAAACACGTCAAATCTAATTGTATGGTTTATGCAAAAGATGACTCAACAGCGGGGCTTGGGATGGGGCTTGTAAGCCGAGTTGATTCAGCTCGTCTTGCTTCTATCAAAGCACAAGATGCTGCAAAAGCAGCTGGATGGGATGAGCCACGCACAAAGGGTTGTGCCGCGGCCTCTGAGGCCTTTATCCCATTTGCAGATGGTCTGCTTCTAGCGATTGAAGCTGGTGCAACATCATTCATCCAACCGGGTGGATCTGTACGTGATGATGAAGTGATCGCTGCAGCGGATGCAGCAGGCGTTGCAATGGTGTTCACAGGTATGCGCCACTTCAAACACTAAATAAAAACCCCACCTCTTCTGTTATGAAGAGGTGGGGCTCCAATCTCGACGTTGGCCCGTCCCACTGATTGCCAAATGGCCTACCACCCAGGCATATCAACGTGGAGATTGAATTCTACAAAGACATTATTGACCTTTGCGTTGTTTCACATCTTCTTCGTCGGCAATGGCGCGATCTTCTGCATCAAATTCAATCTCGGCTTCTTCACCTTTGGCATAACTACGTGATTTCTGAGCAAGACGGTCCATGGTCTGGCCCAACTTACCTTTAGATACAGCCATGCTTTTATTATAGCTTTGACCAACAGCTTCTGCGTCTCCAAAATTGGCAAACTCAGCCCCTAGAAAAACAACTTCCCAGCCTTTTTCGCGTACACGGTCCAATGCCGCTTTCGCGCCATGTTTGGTGATTTCACGGCTCGAATTTTCCTGACCATCTGTCATGATCACAAGAACAGCTTTTTCAGGTTTATCCGTTTCAGCAATGCTTACAATACGTCCGATGGCATCAAAGAGCGGTGTCATACCACGCGGCGATGCTTCATCATTGCTAACTTCATTCCATTCTTTTGCGGATGCGCCTTTGCGCAAAACATCAAACTGCAAGCCATCTTGAGCATCAAATACAGCGAGCGTTACATCGGCATCAACATCGCCCTTCTCTCCCGCTTGCTTGGTTCCAAGAGAGACAGCATATGTGTTGACCGAATTTAGCGCTTCATCCCAAATGGACGACATAGAACCAGTCCGGTCGAGTAATATATATGCATGCATGGGTGAATCCCCCTCAATTCTTGAAATATCTGGATCCGGCGCAATCTCTGCATTTGCACAAGCTGAAAGAGAAATCGCTGTGATTGCTAGAAAACCGGAAACACATTTTTGAAATAGTGTTTTTGAAGTCTTTGTATTCGTAATCATTCGTCCGCCTCCTCATGTATACTGTGTCGTTAGTGGTTTGATTTTGTTATCCAATTATCACCCAAATCATCTAAAGAGATCTCTTCCCCTAGCTCGTAGATATTGGTGTAGCCATATCCGTACAGATTGATAAATGTGGGAATATTAAGTGCGAGTGACACCATCTTTTTGGGCACAGGTGCTACATCATCACTGAAATTATTATTGCAGTAGATAAGTATTCTCGTATCAAAATCAGGAATAATTTCCGCAAGCTTATCATCCGTGAAATCGGAAAAATTTAGATGAACAGCGCCTTTGATATGCCCGTCTTCAAACGCTGATTTTGAACGCGTATCTAAAATAATCGTATCGCTAGCAGCACCCATTTCTAGAAAGTTTTCAAGGGTAATTAGGCGTTGTTCTCGATGTGACCGTGCTTCATCTGTCATTGCCTGAAAGGTAGGATAATCGACCGCAGATGGTTTGCGTTGCGAATTCGAAGTCTGGGCCGACATATGGCCAAAAGCAAACATGGCGATTGCGGCGCAAACTGATAAAACCGCAAATATCAGTGCAGGTTTCATCTTACGCAAATGAATATTGTCTTCTGGATTTATGTTATTCTTCGCCATGACGTATCCCGCTTCAACTAGCCTCTGCTAATCGCTCTTGTGCATTTCCATGAATTCAGGGTGAATAGAAAATAAGGCTGGGTTCAGGGTGCGATTGTGTTTCTTTCGCCTTATATGGGTCTAAAAGCTGGATTGATTTAGACGCCTGCCACATACCTTATTTTGAAAAGCAGCATAAAAGACCACGTTCGAGACTTACTTCTTATAAGATAAAATCAGGCGCAAAATATTACCAAGGACGACGCATAAGTTTCCCAAACACACAAAATTTTCCTCAAGCGATGGATTTTTTGAACCGTTTCGATATGAAAGCCATAGCAAAATACAATTAAACCTTGCGCTCGCCGCAACAGAGCTTAAGAGCGCTGTTGCAGAAGCTGCACGCATCGTTATTGTGCCGCCAAAGAATAGTTATCCACATACTCAAAAGGTTTGACCTTTCATGTCCCTTGTCACTAATCCGCCGAAAAAAGTCGTCCTCGCATATTCGGGAGGACTCGATACTTCGATTATTCTGAAATGGCTTCAGACTGAATTTGGTTGTGAAGTTGTGACATTTACAGCTGACCTTGGACAAGGCGAAGAACTTGGACCTGCACGCGACAAAGCACTTCAACTTGGTATCAAAGAAGAAAACATCTTCATTGATGATCTGCGTGAAGATTTTGTACGCGATTATGTTTTCCCAATGTTTCGCGCAAACACTGTTTACGAAGGTGTCTACCTGCTTGGAACATCAATTGCGCGCCCATTGATTTCTAAGCGTCAAATCGAAATCGCTGAAATGGTCGGTGCTGATGCTGTGTGTCACGGTGCAACAGGTAAAGGTAATGATCAGGTTCGTTTCGAACTTGGATATTACGCACTCAACCCAGATATCCGCGTGATTGCACCTTGGCGTGACTGGGAATTTAAATCACGTACGCACCTTCTAGAATTTGCTGAAAAGCATGGCATCCCTGTACCAATGGATAAACGCGGTGAAGCTCCCTTCTCTGTTGATGCAAACATGTTGCACACATCTTCAGAAGGTAAAGCTTTGGAAGACCCGGGCGAAGTGGCACCTGAATTTGTGTTCCAACGCACAGTTTCTCCAGAAGAAGCACCTGACACGCCAGAAGAAATCACAGTTGGTTTTGAACGCGGTGACGCTGTGTCCATCAATGGCGAAACACTTTCACCAGCTAGCTTGCTAACCAAACTTAACGAGCTTGGTCGCAAACATGGTATTGGTCGTTTAGACCTTCTGGAAAACCGTTTCGTGGGTATGAAATCTCGCGGTATCTATGAAACACCGGGGGGAACAATTCTTCTTGCAGCTCACCGTGGTATTGAGCAAATCACACTAGATCGCGGTGCAGCCCACCTTAAAGACGAGCTAATGCCCCGCTATGCCGAGCTGATCTATAATGGTTTCTGGTGGTCACCAGAGCGCGAAATGCTACAAGCTGCAATCGACGCATCTCAAGGCATGGTGACAGGTGAAGTTCGCCTGAAACTTTATAAAGGTCATGTGCACTTATTAGCGCGTACAAGCCCATACTCATTGTATTCAGAAGCACATGTGACATTTGAAGATGATGCAGGTGCCTATGACCAAAAAGATGCGGAAGGCTTCATCAAATTGAATGCACTTCGTCTACGTTTATTGGCATCTCGGGATAAAAAAGCAGGTAGAAACCTCTAAACTCCGGAATTTACATATTTTAGAAGGGGAATGTTAGCATAAAGCTTGCATTCCCTTTCGTCGAATAGCCTTATTGATACAAGATAGGCTAAGGTGGGCATACCACAATAAACAAATAGGGGATTTCGGATCATGAATCTGAATAAAGTAAGTTTAGGAAAAGACGCTCCCAAAGATGTCAACGTCGTTATCGAAGTACCTTTAGGTGGTGAGCCTATTAAGTATGAAATCGACAAAGACTCTGGAGCAATGTTTGTAGACCGTTATCTCTACACACCAATGCGTTACCCATGTAATTATGGTTTCATACCGCACACATTATCATTGGATGGTGACCCGATTGATGTGATGTGTATCGGTCAACGTGCGCTTATTCCTGGTTGTGTACTTCGCGTGCGCCCAGTGGGTGTTTTAATGATGGAAGATGATGGCGGAGAAGACGAAAAGATTCTCGCTGTTCCTCATCAAAAAATGACAGCTTTCTACAATAATGTAGATAATTATACTGATCTTCCTGAGATCACACCTCAACGTATTGAGCACTTCTTCACCCACTATAAAGACCTTGAGCCAGGTAAATGGGTTAAGATTAAAGGTTGGGGCGATCGTGAAAAAGCAGAAGAATTGATCACTCAAGCGATCGAACGCGCAAAAAAATAAGATTTTCTGGTCTAATTGGATAATTTTTTTCCAAAAAGCTATTGAAACTATTTGAAATCCATGGCGGCTATGTCGCCATGGATTTTACTATTTGGCTTGCCCTTGTCGCACTCTTTTTCTCTGGCGGATTAACTCCCGGTCCAGCCGTTATGCTTGTGACATCTTCATCCCTAAAATACGGTTTTTCACCTGCTATGATCGCCGGCATTGGTGTATCCACAGCTAATCTTGTATGGGTTGCTTTGGCCGTGTCAGGTGCTGCTGCACTGGCAAAAACCTTCCCTGATTTTTTCCTGATACTCAAACTTGCCGGTGTTGCATTCATCGTTTGGTTGGCGTGGGACATGATCAGAAATAGCGAGACGATGACGCTTGCTGCGCGGGTCATCCCACGCAGACGTGTTCTTTACGTCAAAGGCATAGGATTGCAATTAGCCAACCCAAGTGCGCTTGTCTTTTTTGGGGGATTACTTCCAGCATATATTAGCGCAGAAAAGCCATTGCTGCCCCAAATCATCATAATCATCGCAACAGTTACGATTACTGAATTATTCGGACTTGGGGTTTACGCAATGGCGGCAGAGCGGCTTTCTCGCAATTTTCAAAGCAAAGAATTTGTAAAATGGTTCAGTCGAATTGCCGCGCTACTCATGCTTAGCTCTGCAGTTTTTGCGCTATATATAACGCTTTTCTCTCAAGCCAGTGTGTAATTAGTGGCTCATATCTGTGTTGTCAGTGAAGAGTTTATGCGTTTGCATCAACTTCAAAGAATTCACCTGTGCTCCAGTTTCTCCAAAGCAGTTTCCCTTCTGCAATTGAAAACCAAGCGCCTTCAAGAACAAGCTCTCCCTCCTCCATTGCTTTGGTCACGAAAGGGAAGGTTTGAAGGTTTTTAATAGATTGACCAACCACACCATGCTCAAGCGCTAGCTCGCGTTTTTCTGGTGTATCATTGTGTTCGCATGCCAGAACTTTATCACGCGCTTCATTGGCTATCTCAACCCAAGGTGCGATAAATGTTCCCACGGGCTTATCTTTTGCCGCAGACAATGACGCTTTCACACCACCACATCCAGCATGTCCCATGACAAGAATTTGTTTGACCTTAAGCGCTGTCACAGCAAATTCTACTGCGGCAGAAACACCGTGATATCCACCCGGTCTATCATCATAAGGAGGAACAAGCGCTGCCACATTGCGGACGATAAAAAACTCACCCGGAACCGCATCAAATATCAAAGCAGGATCAGCCCGACTGTCAGCACATGAAATGATCATGATATCTGGATCCTGATAGCTACCAAGGTCCTTATATATTTGAGAAGTTTCTTGATAGCGACCATTACGGAAGCGACGATATCCCGTCAGTAGACGGTCTTGTTCAGCAGTACGGGCAGCACACACGTGTCGTTTTCTCCATTTAATAATAAAACAGGATTACACTTTGTCTGAATATCAACGACAATGATGGTTTAGACCATAGCTAACATCAATCCATTTGAAGATCTCTATCAACCAGTCGCAAGCAATAAATCAGACTTCAATTCATTCAAATAGTATTAAATCCCCTTGTTGTCTTCCCTTTGCCTGTAAAATCTTGGAAGATGTGGTCACGAAAAGAATCAGTGATTTAAAGGTCAAACCCAAAATGGTTGAACCAACTGCGAAAAGCAAAAAAACAACCACTGCCCGCCGTGCTGGGCCTAAACGTAGCGAAGCATCCAGATTAGCGGTTCAAACAGCCGCATTGGAAGAACTCGCGAGCAATGGTTGGCGCAATTTTAGTGTTGACCGGGTTGCCAAAAATGCAAAAGCTTCCAAGCAAACAATATATCGCTGGTGGCCAACACCTGCCTGTCTTGTGGTTCAATCAGCTTTAGAAAATACACCCAAATCCACTGACCCAAATACAACATTAAAAGAACGCCTATCCGCACTCATGTCCCCCTTAATCAATGACATTAGATTAGGCGATGGTGCGCACAAATGGCGTGGTGTGATATTGGCCGCAGCCGATAGTGATGAAGCCAATGAAATTTTTCGAAATTGGATCGCAGAGACTTACCGAAAACCTGTTAGATTTGTTCTAGCCGAACACACAAATAAAAACCTAATTCGCCGAGATTGGGATATAGATTTTGTGATTGAAAGTCTTCTCGGGCCTGTTTGGCAGCGTGTTGTTGCGATGCGTGCGCCCCTACCCGAAAACTATGTTGATAGATTAGTAGACGCCGTTATCAACAATTTGAAAAAAGACGATTAAGCAGCCCTATTCCAAAATTATCTGAGGAATATTTGCCGATACCATCACATGTTCAAACATCACATCTTCCCAGCGATAATGTGATGCTATTTCTTTGAGAAAAACGTTGGCGATGAGTGTTTCTAAAGCAATATCAGCAGCCTCAACCCAGTGTTTTAAAATAGGCAATCTGTAAATCCATATCCGAGCATCGGCTTCAATTTCGTGTAGCTCTAGTGCAGATGTCATCCCCGAATAAGCCCCATACAATGCATAGGGGTCATCCAGATATAGGGCTTCTAAAGTTTCTTCATCTGGCAATTCATCAATGAAAATATTTATTTGTCCAACACCATCTGGAAAGAATGGTCGCATTTGAGACAGTACTTTATCCGCGATTTTTAAAAGTGTGTCGCCATGGGGGGCGCATCCCCAACTCTCTTCAACTGTCGACATTAATCACTCCACTTTTTACATGCGGCAGCTGTAATCTATATACGACCACCATAAAAATAGAAATCGGGATCGACCAAAGCGAGATTATAAGTATATTTGTTTACGGAACGTTCCAGCAACGACCTCAAAATGCGTCATGGTTAATGTTCCGTTAATTTCAGAACTAACATTGAACGAATCAGAATCATTTATGACCCGAGAAATCAGCCCTAATGTCAATCGAAATACGCAACGCGCGGACGCTATTTTCAGTGGCACTTTAAAACTACTTCATAACCTTGGCTGGAACGGTTTAATCGAAGTGAATTTGGCCAATAATAGACGCGCAGATATTCTGGCCATTAACCATAAAGGGGAAATTCTCATCATTGAGGTGAAGTCATGCCTAGCTGATTTCTCCTCTGACGAGAAATGGCCCGAATATGAAGACTATTGTGACTATTTTCTCTTTGCTGTTGATCAAGAATTTCCAACGCAGCGCCTACCCGACGAGACAGGTTTTATTATTGCAGATGCATTTGGAGGTGCCATCATCCGTGAAGCTGCCCATAAAAAGCTATCTGGACCACGTCGAAAATCAATTACGTTGAAATTTGCAAGACTTGCTGCAAAACGTCTTTACCAGAGTTTGACTCCTCCTATGGCATAATAATCGCTGAGGGACTAAATAGAACCTCATCACCATGTCGATTCACAGGAGATCCCGTTCAAAATGGGACTATCTTATCCGCTTGCTAACGACGCTCGTTCTGCTCTCTTCTCAGACGACAATAAATTTTGCTCGACGCAGGCGCAAGCTTACAGCATTGCCAATGCCCGTGTTAGCCTTGTCACAGAATGGTTGAAACCAGAAAAAGACGCATTAGAAGACGCCCTTGATAAGGCAGATAAGGCGCGTGCGCAGGGCTTTGTGCACGTTTATGAAGACAAAGATGAAAACACTGTTTTTGCCATCACTTTTTGGAAAGTTATTTCCATCGAAGAGGCTGAGGCAGAAGATAAAAAGATCATCGCAGAAAAAGCGGCGCGAGCCGAAGAAAATACAGATGATGTCTATTTCACGCGCCCAGAAAAAAGACGCGAACGTTTTGGATTGAGCGTTCGAAAACCGCGTGTGCGTAAACCTGACCCTCGTCAATTGGATCTATTTCCAAAACCGGGCCGCCCTACTCCCGAAAACCCACCTAAGCCTCGCGTTAAAGAGTAGAAAGGCGACCTATTTCGCCGCCTTTCAACCCTGCTAATATGCACTAATTTGCAAGCTTGCTTTCTAGCTCTTCAATGCGCTTACCTTGTTCAATCACGTAAAGCGTTAGCTCTTCGATCTTTGCGAGCAAAACTGCGTTCATTGCGTTTAAATCAACACCGTCTCTTTGCATGTCTTGTGCGGATGGCACACCCGGCAAATGCCCTTGAGATGCGATGAAACCTTCAACATCAGCAAGATTTGGAAGCGCGTAATCAGCCTGAAAAACATGGTCTGCGGTCGCGACATATGATCCATTGATTTTTATGCACGCATCATTTGCGTCAAGATGGATAATCGTGTTCCCTGCAGCATCAAGCAAAGCCAAATCACCGCTGGCACCATTGCCGCCAAATACGCCATTCCCGTTTCCACCATCGAGATGGACAGACTGAAGACCGGAAACACCAAGCAGAACAACATCACCTTGTGAACCGGATCCACCTAGAGTGATATTTCCGTTTCCACCGTCAATATGGACTGTCTGACCACCTTCAGTGTGAAGGAGTGTAACATCTCCTTCAGACCCGTTTCCGCCCAATGTGATATTGCCATTCCCGCCATCAACATGAACTGTTTGACCGCCTGTCGCATTCAAACCAATGACATCCCCTTGGGAACCATTACCGCCCAGCGTAATATTACCTTGAGCGCCATCTAAATGGAGGCGCGTTAGATTGTCATGGCTTTTAAGCGCGATATCGCCTCCCGCGCCATTGCCACCTATGAAAATGTTAGCTGCACCACCATCAATATGCATACGCAAATTGCCTTGATCGCAATACATGCCGATATCACCATTATGGCCATGACCGCCAAGGCGTAGATTTGCATCTCCGCCATCGAGGTGAATTGTATCAAGACCAGCTTCGTCACGCAGAATAATGTCTCCAGATGCATTCCCGCCGCCAAGGGCTAGATTTGCAGTTTCTGAATTGAGCGCGCCAGTGTCTATGCCAGCCGAATTATAGAGGCATATTTTGCCGTCGTTTTGATTGATATTACCCATGATATAAGTCCCTTCCCTTTGAATGATACAAAGAAAAATAGGCCTAAAATCATGTCAATTCGACGGCAGTCTCATGAAGATAATTTAACGCGGTGCGCGCTTGGCTAAAATGCGCTGCAAAGTCCTGCGATGCATATTCAGACGTCTAGCTGTTTCAGACACGTTGTGATCACACAATTCATATACGCGTTGAATATGTTCCCAGCGCACACGATCAGCTGACATCGGATTTTCAGGCGGCTCAGGTTTATTACCAGCCTTTGTCAGAAGTGCTTTAATCACATCATCAATATCAACGGGTTTTGAGAGATAATCCACTGCACCCGCTTTTACCGCCGCGACCGCCGTTGCGATAGCGCCATAACCCGTCAGAATAACAGCGCGGGCGTCTTCTTTATGCTCATGAAGTGTCTGCACGACATCCAATCCAGAACCATCTTCCAACCGCAGATCCAACACAGCAAATGCTGGTGGATTTAAACGCGCAACATCTTTGGCTTCAGCCACTGTGCCGCAAGCAGAAACCGTAAAACCACGTTGGGTCAAAGCACGCGCTAACCGACCTCGAAATGGTGCATCATCATCCAGCACCAATAGGGATTTATCTTCCAAAGCAGCAATTACTTCATCTGGCTTGAATTCAGCGTCCATTATGTTCATTCCTGTATCCCCTGCCGAGCTAAGGCACTTTCCACAAGCCATACAATCAGGGGTATTTTACTTGATTCTAAACTAAAGCGTTGGAACAGCAATGCAAGCCCTGACAACCACTTGATTTTCGTATCTTATTCTTCTGACCATCCAGGTGCAGCTCGAATTGTATTTAACATCCATGAAATTCTGACAACCGCCCCTTTTGCAGGTGCTCTGCGATTATAGGGTTTCATGCGTGCACCCGTTCTTTCCAGCAATGTTCGCGCGATAAAGAAGCCAAGTCCCATACCGCCGCCAATCTGGTTCTCGCCTCTCTGAGACAAGTATGGCTCACCAAGTTTTGGTAAGACTGTTGAAGAAAAGCCCGGCCCATCATCAATAATATAAATGCGAAGTTCTTCTTCTGACCAACGCGCGGCAACTTGCACTTCTTTTTCTGCAAAACTGACAGCATTTTCGACAAACGCACCCAAAGCATGGATAATCTCAGGCCGCCTACGTATTTCTGGTGGAAACATTTTTTCACCTGCAAAGCCTTCAAGAGGTTCACTTGATAGTTGAATATCAATGCCAAGGCCGGCATGTGGATCGGATATTTCCTTGATCAGGGCTAAGACCGGTAGTTTGGCATGTGCCGCATCACTCGCCTCTCCCCGTCTTGAGATTTGGCGGAGGATATTGCGGCAACGCTCTGCTTGTTCGGCGATCAAAGCAACATCTTCATATGTTTCGCTTTTCTCGTCAGTGGCACGTTGGAGCTCTTTGGCAACTAAGTGAATTGTTGCAAGAGGAGTTCCCAATTCATGCGCTGTTGCAGCTGACAATGCACCAAGCGCGGACAAGCGCTGCTCTTTGGCCAACACTTCTTCCGCCGCTTCAAGCGCACGCACGAGGCGGGCCTCATCTCGTCCTGTTCGCCAAGATGAGACAGCAAAGAAGGTCAACCCAATTGCCACGCTTGCAAACAACCCCCAGCGATATGTTGAAGGTAGACTAAGTGTCTCTCCTTCTATCCATGGCAATGGCACGGATATCAGAGACAATATCCCCAGACACACAAGCCCCAAACCTAATAGCAGCAAAGCATACCCTGGCCTTAACCTTGAAGCAGCCACCGTTACCGGCGCAACAATCATAAAAGAGAAAGGATTATCCAATCCACCGGTTAGACCAATCAAAGTTGTCAACTGAACAACATCAAAAGCGGACTGAAGCGCCGTTTCTTTTTGACTGGCTAGACGTTGCGCAGGATGAAGCGCAGTCAAAACGACATTCACCCATGCTGATGCTGAAATAACAGCAAGACATCCTGACAGTGGCAGATCATATCCCAAGCCATAATACACAAATAAAACAGCAAATACCTGACCGACAACAGCAATCCAACGCAAGCTGACAAGCGTGCGGACACGTGTGCGCCCAAATACAGATCCAACCCCCGCTAGCCCCTCAGGCGCGAGGTCAATTAATGGGGTGATGTCATTGGCACGTTCATTGGCTGCTGAATTATCTGTTTGAGTCATGGCATGCACAGTCGTTTTAGAATCGAATTTCTCAAGTGTGACTTAAACGCCTATTGCTACTGGAGGCAAACGCTTCATATTGCCTCCATGAAAAAATCTCTTCTGACTTCAGCCCTTGCGGTCACTTTGCTAGTAAGTGCTTGCGGGCCTAACAATAATAGTTCTTCCGCAGGTTCGTCAGGTGGAGGATCCACTTGCGCGTCGCGAGCTTATGAAAATATAGGTGGTCCGATTTCACTGGTTGATCATACAGGCACGCCAGTGACGCAAGAGGATTACAAAGGCAAAGAAACTCTAGTCTATTTTGGCTTCACAAATTGCCCCGATGTTTGCCCCTTCACATTATCCGTAGTTGGGGCCGCTATGGACCTTCTGCCAGCAGACGTCGAAAAGCCTAGAACTCTTCTTATTTCTGTTGACCCTGAACAAGATACACCTGAAGCGCTGGCACAATATGTAGAAAGCAATGGGTTTCCAGACGAATTAATCGGACTTACTGGCACGCCAGAAGCGATCAAAGCGGCAGCCGATGAATTTAAAACCAGTTACAAACGAATAGACGCGCCCGACAGCACAATGGGCTATACAATGGACCATCTCTCTATTCTCTATCTCATGGATAAAGATTGGAAATTGAAGACATTTTTTACGTCAGAAGCAGCACCTAAAGATGTGGCCGGATGTATTACTGAACTAGCCGACAACTAAAATTAAACCCAAACGAAAATATAAAAAAAGGGCCAGAAGCATGATGTGCTTATGGCCCTTATCTATTTAAATTTAAAAGATTTATTTCGCTGTAGCAGAAAAGCCAAGCGCTTCAACAGTCATCTTGCTTGGGTCTTCAAAATCTCCAACTGAAATAGGTGCTTCAGGGTCTAACTTGATCGTCAAAGTTCCTGAATTTTCAATAAAGGCTGTCAAAGCATTCACTGTTTGGTTCACCAATTCCATGTCAGCACCAGACTGGCTTGCTTGCATAGTGCCCATAGCCAACATACCTGTTGCCATGCTCTTTACTTGCGCAGCTTCCATGCCCTGCATGTCTGCGGCAACTTTAAATGCACGATCCAGAATAGATTTATCTTCTAGTGAGATTTCAAGATCAGATAATTTTACTTTATTAAAAGCATCCATATCTGGGCTATCACCATCACCAGACACCATGCCTTTTAAGGCTTCTAAGAGGTTATAAGCACCACCATTGAAAGAAAGAGCGAAGGCATCTTTAAAGTCCAATGAATAGTCAGTGTAGCGTGTTTCATCTGTCTCAGGGTCGTAAGATGCTTTCGCTTCAATAGACATTTCCAGATCAGAGTAATCCATCATTGCCAAAGCCTGAGCCACTTGCGCACCAAGTTGACCACCGTCTGCATCAGCTGATAATTTCATAACAGTTTTAGGGCTTACAACACCTGTTGCCACGCCATCGCTGTTACGCACAACTTTGGTCGCTGATTTTGGCATAGTAAAGCTTAGGCCAGATACGCTTAAGGAAAGATCCTCTACAATGCTTTGGTCAAAGCCTTGATCAATCGGGCTGGTGTAATTCTTCATCATAGCTGAATTTACACCAGCTAATTTTTCTGGATCGGAGCCAGCTTCAGCAAATTCATCAAAAATAGCTGTTTGCAAATTAGAAAGGCTCATTGTGCCGAGGTTTAAGCTACCAACAATCGGGAAATCGCCTGCTTCTGGAATGTCAAAATCAATTTTGATATCTGAGAAAAGTGTTTGTCCGGCAATCGCATCAGCCAAGGATGCCATTGAAAGCTCGCCGATTGTTGCTGAAACAGTCCCCTCTTCATCATCTGGGGTCGCAACAACAGAAAGATTACTTAAAGAGAGACGATCAAACGCCCATTCACTGAACGGCGCAATGTCTTCAGGCTCTTCACCTTGAATCAGAGCGGCGAAAAATTTAGATGCGGCTGCATTTGGCTCAACGATAGAAATATCACCAATAGAAAGGTTCACGCCCTCTTCTTCATCAGCAAGAGATAAATCCGCCAAGACAAGACGATCAAATGACGGGCCTTCATCTGTCATATTGAGGCCATCAAAAGTCATTGTCTTCGCAATCAAAGCAGGGCCATCTTCGTCCTTGGGCTTGATGGAAACATCTTTAAATACAGCGCCACCCTTGCCAGTTGAACTATCAGCAAAACTGATCAGATTGTTCGCTTCGCCATCGAGTTTCAATGCCGCTAGAACTTCGGCTGTTTGACCATAATCTTTGGCTTTAAAGTCCAGCTTAGGCAGCTTGACCTCTTCAATTTTCATGGAGTCTAGAGATTTCTCAACTGCTGCAACGGATTTGGATTTTGGGTCATCATCAGCACCACAGGCTGCCAACAGCGCAATCGCACTCGCACCAATCATAAAATGTCTCATATCTGTTCCTCAATACGTGCTTGCGCCCACCCACGGACGACTGTTAATCCCATACCATGGATACTAAGCCCACACACCGTGTCAATCTTATGGCCAATAATGGTCAAACTATCGAGATTCGTCTTGATATAAATTCCCGCGCGCGCCGTATTTCATTGAAAATAGATTCTAAAAACCGAGAAGCAGTCGCTATTTCACCCGGCCCCAAATACAAAAAAGCAACATTAAAATTTGCACAGGAACGCGTGGATTGGATTTGTGAACGCCTTAATGAACTTCCAAATCAACAATTATTGGAAGTGGGGCATTTTGCGCCTCTGCGCGGAGAAAATCACCTCATTCAAACAGCCATAAAAGGCCGTACCGTCTTCATCGATGATTCTACCAAGCCACCTAAACTTATGGTGCCCGGCCGCTCTGACCTTACGCCGGCAAAAGTGGTTGGATTTCTCAAAGCAGCCGCAAGAGCAGATTTGACACGGCGTGTAAATGTGCATGCGCAAACACTTGGCGTTCAACCGGCTAGTATTTCGATAAAAGACACCCGCACGAGATGGGGGTCTTGTTCTTCTAAAAACAATCTCAATTTTTCATGGCGACTCGTTTGCGCGCCGCCTTATGTCCTAGATTATGTCGCCGCCCATGAATGCGCACACCTTCTGGAGATGAACCATTCGGCGAAATTCTGGGCACATGTGGCGCGATGCATTCCAGACGTTCAACCAGCCAAACAATGGTTGAACGCACATGGCCGCGCATTGCATGCTATTGGCTAACTAAACTGCCGGACCATCATTAGGCGAGATTTGGTTCTTTACTTTACCAAGTAAACTACGCTTTTTAGATTGCGCCTTTGAACCATCTAACACTGCATCTCCGTCAGATTCTTTAGATTGTTCTTCTGGCTCTGATTTTTTCTCAGTCTCTTCCACTGTGCGCTCTGGGCCAAAGCTTATGATAGTCACACCAGCGCCGCCTTTTGCGGACCGATCAGGACCAAGGAAAACAAGACTACCATCTGTACGCAATTCAGCTAACAAATCAGCCTCTGGCCGACGTGCTTTCAGGTTTTCTAGCGTAAAGCCTTCAGTCAGTGTCGTTTTGGTGAAAGTCCAGCCCCGATAGGTATCACGAATAAGCGCATCATATGTACGGCCCTTACCACCTAAAATCTGGCCACGCGCAGATAGGTTGATAGCTCTTGGGTTGTCGTCCTCAATATCTTGTGTCGCCAATTGGAAGGCGTGATTGCGCCCTAGCTCTGGTCCGAAATGACTACACACTAGCGCGTTATAAGGATCAATTGCAGACACTGCGACGACGCTGTCAAATTTGGAGTGGTCTAGCTGCAATTCAGCTTCTTCAGAAATCACTTCACCATAATACCGGTCTAGATTCGCCTGACGAGCACCGCGCAATCGACCATAATTGGAATCAGCCAATATCACATCGGCACCGGCTTCTCCCAAACATTTGGCAAACCCGACACTCCAAGGCGTCGAACCAACAATCAAAGTTCCCGGTCTTTTTGTTCGAATAAGTCCCAACCAGCTCGCAATCGGTTTGATTGTAAACCCGTGCAAGACAACAGTTGTGATTGCCATCGCGAAAGCAAGTGTGGTTAGACGCTCTGCATCTGGGTATCCTGCCGCCACCATTCTTTCAGCAAAGAAGCCAGAGATAGCAACAGCCACAATACCGCGAGGCGCTATCCACCCGATCAAGGCTGATTCTTTGGGCTCCAATGCCCCAAGCGTTGTCAGACCTGCTGAAATTGGGCGAACAATAAATAGCATACAGAATAAGAAAGCGAATGTTGGGAAATTAAACGCAGAAGCAATGTCTTCTGGTTTCAGATTTGCCGTCAGGATGACAAACACCCCTGAAATCAACAATACCGCGATATTCTCTTTGAAACGTCGAACTTCTTGTAAGCTTGCAAATTTGGCGTTTGCCATCGCCATACCAAACACTGTGACCGCGACAAGTCCGGTTTCGTGTTCAATGAGTTCAGCGAATGAATAACAGGCAATAACTGCCGACAATAATATCGGGGCTTTGAGGTATTCAGGCGTCCAACCACGACGGAAAGCGTGGACCAAACCATATCCAAAAGCCACCCCCAAAGCACCAGCGATAACTGCAGTAAAGAAAATCCACCCAGCAGCATAGAGGGGGTTTTCACCTGCGCTCAAAACGCGCAGAGCTTCATAAACAATCACAGCCAGCAATGCACCGACAGGGTCATTCACGATACCTTCCCATTTCAGGGTGGAACCAACTTTCCCCCCCAATTTGGACTGACGCAATAATGGCATGATTACTGTGGGGCCTGTCACCACCAGAATACCGGCAAACAAAATAGCCACCGGCCAAGAAAGCCCTGCTGCATAGTGGGCAGCAAGCGTGCCTAGCCCCCACGCAATAGGCGTACCGATAAACACCAATCGCATTACCGCACGACCTGCTTCCCGCAATTCATGGAAACGCAGATTCAATCCGCCTTCAAACAAGATAACTGCAACGGCCAATGAAACAATCGGACCTAAAAGGCTGCTTGTTTTCTCGCCATGTGCTCCCTCTCCACCCGATGCAAAGACTTGGGAAGGATTTAGCAAGGGTTCACCGAAAATCCATGCCCAAAACGGGCCGACGAATAGTCCGGCAACACTCATCAAGACAATTGCAGGTGCCTGAAGACGCCAAGCTAGCCATTGCGCACCAATACCGAGCACACCGATAATGGCGACGGCGAGGATTAAGTTATCATGCATATATTAAACGCCCCTCAGGCGGCAAATCAAGAAACTGGAGTGTTGACAATAATGTCCGGTGCTAATCCATCACCCGCAACATGCTCATCTGAAAAGTCAAATCCGATACTACGCGAACTATAATCACCGTCTCGATAAAGCTCTATCTTTTCATCTAACCAATGCACGATGTGATCAAACAGCTTTTGATAAAATTCTTGATGATCATCATCTGTGAACGGCAGATCAAACTTGTGAGATTCTCCATCTACAATGGAAACTTCGAAAAAGTCACCTTTTTTTGAACAAATAAGTGACATCCTCAACCAATCGGTGCCCCGTGTCACGCGCACAGCCAAACCAAAAGCAATTGGTCCGATATGGCGGAAGCCGCGCGGAGGCATGGAAAATGCTGCATCCCCATATTCTTTCGGTTGGAACGGGCCTTGAGCAGGAACTAAATGCACACAAACCCCATCTGTAGATGCTAAATATTTGCAAAAACCTGACTGTATTCCATTTGCAATACGACGCACACGATCATAGTTTTCTTTGGCTAACTCCTGATATTCACCAGCGCGCTCTATCAGGATTTCAAACTTTGTTGCATCTTTGGTTTTTGTCATTTTATTCTCTTTAGAAAAAGATTTTCTGCTCATGAAGAACTATAATAATAGATGTAAAACAATCAGTTAAATTGAAATAACATCCATTGCACGCCCATTTGGATCAATTTGGCAGTTTATATACTAAGAGTCACGGACAATGGGCAATGGTCTGAAGATTTGGGACGCATCCACCCCACACCACCAAAGCGGTGCCCTTTATATCGATTTGCTCTCAATGGCTGCCCTGCCCTAACAATCCTCAGTCTTGCATCCTGGTTACGTGCAGCAAGAGAAGGAGACATAAATATATGGTCCAGTGCACCATAAACATCACCATGACTATAGTAATGCGTCCAGCGATTTAATGGAGATTTCTCAAGAGTGACACCTGCATCAATAGCAAACCCATCGCTGATTAAAGGCCCTAATCCGTGGTCAAAAAGCGTTGCACCATCTAGCTCGAAATAATCATTGAAATCTCCCAGCGCGATCCAGTTTTCTGCTTCAGGATCAGCAAAACGCTGCTCGATGAGTAAACGGACCGCCTTAGCTTCAGCCTCTCGTACCGGCTTGGTTTCTAATCGACCACCATGCATGGATTTGAAATGACACACAAACAGCGTGAGCGACTTACCCTCTTTTTCAACCTCTATTTCCAAACAATCGCGGCGAAAAATACGATCGTTTTCATGACAACCCAAAGGCGGCTTTATGTTTAAGTCTGCATAAGTTTTATCTGCATGACTTAATTTGCGTATGATTTTAACGCGCGACAAAACACCAACATCAATACCGCGTTGATCATTGCCTTCTACCAACGCCCTGTAAAAATAACCTTTTTTAAGCCAACGCCGTAGATACCGATTGTGAAATGCCGTTAAAGTGACAAGGTTTTCAACCTCCTGCAAACAGCAAATATCTGCCTGAGAAGCCGATAAGGCTTGCGCCGTCAAAGTGCGATCATCTTCAGATAAGACATTAAAAAGCTCATCAATTTGATTGGCTTTTTCTGAATCATCAATCAACGTGATTTTGTTTCCAAGGTCGGGAATGGTTTGCGTTGAAAAATCACACCGCATCATCAAATTTTCGCAGTTAAACGTCGTCACTGAAATTTGTGTCATATGCGATTACCTCACCAAAACAAGAGGATGCTAGATAAACATATTTACACAAAAGAAAAGGCCGGAGCAGAATGCTCCGGCCTTTCCTATTATTTTTGATGGAAATGAGACCTAGAAGTCTACAGTCGCACCAAAGAAGACATAACGTCCAAGGGCGTCATAAACCTGCGGGAATGTGTTTCCGTTACCGAAACCAGATCCAACAGATGAAGACAATGGTGGCTCATCGTCAAGAACGTTATTGATACCAGCACGAAGGCTAGTGTTTTCAAACACGTTGTATGTAGCGTTCACGTCAAGATAGTTTTGAGCATCTAGTGGTTGAGCACCAGATTCTAGTTCTACCTCACCGAAGTGACGCCATGTGATACCAGCTGTCACGTTCCAAGGTGTTTCCCATGATGCACCAGCAATGTGGCGGTATTCAGGGTTGGAAGTTCCGTGACGACCACCGTAGTAACCTACGCTGTCATATGGCACTGATGTAGGAAGTTCTTGCGTTGTTAAGTCTTGCAAGATTGTTGCTGTGTAATCCATTGTCATTGATCCGAATGTACCAATATCGAATGAATAAGCTGCGTTCACATCAAAACCAGATGTTGATAGCTCACCAGTGTTTACGTTTGTCGCTGTAATGAAGCCAGTTGTACCAGCCCACAATGTTCCACCATCACCACGATTAACAAGGCTACAGAAGAAAGCATCACCATTATCGAGACACTCGTTCAGGGCAGTTTCTGGGTTCACAGTATCAATGTAGTCTTCAACATTAATATCAAAATAGTCTACAGACAGTGTTAGACCGTCAATGAATGTTGGTTCAAACACAAAACCAATTGTGAATGTTTCTGAAACCTCAGGATCAAGTTCTAAGTTACCACCAGTAAGCTGGTTGAACTGACCTGCTGGGTTATCAGCAATAAGACCGTATTGAGCGGCACTTACACCAGTGTTCGCACACTGAGCAGCAGTAGCAGCTGGGTTAGTACCTGAACACGGGTCATAATAGCTTGCGCCATCTGGACCTTGCTCAGTCAAGTCAAACAAACCAAGACCTTGAGCATCATACAACTCAAAGATATTCGCAGTACGTGCAGCTTGTTGGTAAGAAGCACGGAAGCGGATGTCTTCAACTGGCGCGTAGTCGAATCCGACTTTGTATGTGTCAGTTGTTGCATCTGGTGTTGTGTAGTCAGAGTAACGGTAAGCAAACTCAAGACCAAGGTCATAAATACCAGGTCTGTCTTGTACCAATGGTACATTCAACTCACCAAAGAATTCGTATGATTCAGTTGAACCAGAGATCGGTGTAGTTGCCCCACCTTGACCGTAACCATCTCCAGATTGGAAACCAGCGTCAGGAGTGAATGCCAAAGAGTTACGACGGTATTCAACACCGGCAGCAAATCCAAGACCTTCAGAAGCAGTCGGAACTTTCATACCGTGCTGACCAAGGTCACCGGAAATAGTCGCCACAATATTTTGTGCATCTGTGCTACCATTAGACAATAGCGGGCTAACAACATATCCTAGTGCAGCTTCTGAAGGGCCGGCAGCTGAGAAGATGTCGTAAGGCACACATGCGCCATCATCGTTTGACGTGTCTGCATCAGCGTTTACCGCACACACGATGTTACCTTCACCATCATCCACAGCATTAAGCGCTTTAGCGACTTTAGCTTTAGATAATTCATTCAGATAAGACTGAGACAAGCTAACACGAGCAAATGATGCGAACACATCGTAATTCAAGCCAGTGTCTGCGATTTCACCACGTGTACCAACCACACCACGGAATGTTTGGTGTGTCAGGTCATCCGTACGGTTACCACCTTCAACGTTACGACGAAGAATTAGAACACCAGTAGCTGTATCATCAGCTGTTAAACCTTGACTAGCACAGAGGTATTGGAATTGTTGGTCTGACAAGAATGCGTTGTTACAGTTGATGCCACCAGCATCACCAGCAATACCACCACCGAACACACCAGATGGTGCGATCTGGGCGAATGTGCGGTTATGCATGAATGAAAGTTCTGTATAAACTTCAACATTTTTGTTGAATTCATAGTGACCATTCACACCAAAAGAGTAACGCTCATCCGGACGTTGGTAATAGTTGTACGGGTTGTAGTTGAAGCTTCCTGAAGAACCATCACTAAACACACCATCTTGCACACCAAACAAGCTAGGAAGACCACCTGGGTTAGCATCACCGCGTACTGGAATGTTTCCTGTACCTAGAACAAGGAAGTTTGCATCAAGGTTAGTTGCAGATCCACCACATCCGTATGGACCAGAACCTGTCAAAGCACAGTTTGAATAGTCACGTTGACCTTGGTTTACAGCTTCCACATTACGGTATGATGCGTAAGCAGTAATGTTACCATTACCGTTATCAGAGTTCACACCCATGATCGCAGTAATATCGTATGCTGTACCATCAGTTGTGCTGCCGCTAGGTGCATCATAACCGTTTGCAGCATTCAATTCCTGCATAGTTGTGTTGTTGTTGTTGTGTTGGAAGAAAGAATAGTTTGAATCGATGCGAACACCTTCAAAGTCATCTTTCATAATGAAGTTAACAACACCGGCGATCGCATCAGAACCATAAACCGCTGACGCACCACCCGTAAGAACATCTACACGCTCGATTAGAGCAGCAGGAATTTGGTTCAAGTCAGCAGCAGCCAATTGAGGAGAACCGTAAGGCATACGGCGACCGTTCATAAGCACCAATGTACGGTTAGCACCCAAACCACGAAGGTTTACTGTCGCTGTACCTGAAGAACCGTTAGACACAGCTGAACCTTGCCCAGCAAATGCTTGTGGCAAAGTGTTCACAATATCCTCAACGCGCACAACACCACGTGTTGTGATTTCGCCAGCACCAATGTTCGTTACTGGGCTAGTTCCAATAAGATTTTGTTGCGGAATACGTGAACCAGTTACAACAATCGTTTGTTGAACAGAAGCATCTTCTGCTGTTTCAGCGACTGTCTCAACATCTTGAGCAAGCACAACAGGCGCACTGAATACAGCCAAACCAGCCAAAATGGTTGAGCGGATCAGACCGCTTTTTAAGTTCTTATTAGTCATTCGGACCCCCGAATTAGAGAATTACAACAGTTCGGAGCCCTTCCATAATGATTTTGCCCAATCAATTTGAAACCTCTGGCCCGCGAACTTGCATACTAAACAAGTCTACTGTCACAAAATCGTCAATTGATTTAGATGAAACAACGCCAAAATAACGGCCTTTCCACCCAGCATGAGACAAAATTGCAACAATCAGGCCTTGTTTACACCGTAACGCAACAAATTTTGCTCAATTCCAGCCGATAGGTGACTGTATATTGTGCACACTGAATTTGTTGCAAATCAGGCAATATGCCAAATCGGGGTAGACTTTAACCAATTACCTTGGGCAAAATAACACTTTTTGTGCAAAAATATATTCAAAAATACATCAAAGTGCGAATGTTGCCACATCACAATGTAGCAACACCCTTTGAACTAAACGTCCACCTCAGCCTCTAGAGCATTTTCTTGGATAAACTCACGACGTGGCTCAACCACATCTCCCATTAGTTTGGTAAACATTTCATCCGCTGTATCAGCATGCTCAACCCGAACCTGAAGCAGAGAACGCGCATTCCTATCGAGTGTTGTTTCCCATAATTGATCGGGGTTCATTTCCCCCAATCCTTTATAGCGTTGTATTTTAATACCCTTAGCACCCGACTTTAATACTGCGCCCAAAAGCGATAATGGGCCAAATACTTCTACTTCGCCACCTTTCTCGTGACGAAGTCTTCCGGATTCACGGAATATAGAAGACATTTCTTTCCCGCGCTCAGACAGTCTTTTTGCATCAGGTAATGCCAGTAAAGTCGCATCCAATGCAGCGCGCTCCATGACATTACGCACTTCACGCTCAAGCACCAAACCACCGTTTTCAAATTTGGCTGTCCACGTATTCTCACCTTCTTCTGCAAGGATGTTCAGACGTTCAGCCGTCAATTTAGCCTCAGCATCTCCAGCACCTTCAGCCATAGCACCAGCGATAGCTGCTTGCTCAAGAATGAAGGCTGGCGCACGAAGTGCCAATCTTGATAAGGTATGCTTAAATGCAGCTGCATCGCGAACACGCTCACGCAAATCCTCACCACCAATTTGCTCACCCGTGCTCAAGATGAGCGTCTCGCCGGATGTCCCCTCTTCAATCAAGAACGCATCCATCTCAGCATCATCTTTCAGATAACGCGATGACCGCCCTTTCTCTGCTTTATACAAAGGCGGCTGGGCAATAAATAAATGACCACGTTCAATGAGTTCCGGCATTTGGCGATAGAAGAATGTCAGCAAAAGCGTTCTAATGTGCGCACCATCAACATCCGCATCGGTCATGATGATAATTTTGTGGTAACGCAGCTTGTCTGGCTGAAAACCTTCATTCGGATTTTCTTCTGAACGACGACCAATGCTCGCGCCAAGCGCAGTGATAAGTGTCCCCACCTGATCAGATCCGAGCATGCGGTCAAATCGCGCACGCTCAACGTTCAAAATCTTACCGCGCAGTGGCAAGACAGCTTGGTTTTCACGGTTTCGCCCCTGCTTTGCAGATCCACCCGCTGAATCTCCCTCCACAATAAAGAGTTCAGACTTAGCTGGGTCTTTTTCCTGACAATCAGCAAGCTTGCCCGGCAAGGAAGTAATATCCAAAGCCGTTTTCCGGCGTGCCAAATCGCGCGCACGCCGCATCGCTTCACGCGCAGCAGCAGCTTGCACAATTTTTTGCATGATGATTTTGGCTTCATTCGGGTTTTCTTCAAACCATGTCGAAAGCGCCTCGGTCATCAGATTATCAACAACTGGCCGCACTTCTGAAGAGACAAGCTTGTCTTTCGTTTGTGAAGAGAATTTCGGGTCCGGCACTTTTACCGACAACACACAAGTCAGACCTTCACGTGCATCATCACCAGAAATATCGACCTTCTCTTTTTTAGCTACACCCGTCGATTGAGCATATTTATTGATGACGCGAGTTAAAGCTGCTCGGAAACCGGCAAGGTGCGTACCACCATCACGCTGTGGGATATTGTTTGTAAAACACAGAACATTCTCGTGATATCCATCATTCCACTGAAGCGCCGCATCAACAGTCATACCGTCTTTTTCAGCGCGCGCTTGAATAGCTTCCGGAAGAACATTCGTGCGCGATTTATCGAGGTGCTCAACAAATGCGACAACGCCGCCCTCATATTCAAGAATAGTCTCGATAGGCTCTGCTGGTCTCTCATCCCGGAAAACGATTTTCACACCAGAGTTCAAGAATGCAAGCTCACGCAAACGGTGCTCAAGCGTTTCCCGCTTAAACTCCACCATTGTAAACGTGTCTGTTGATGGCAAGAAACGCACTTCTGTTCCCGTCTCAGGGCGCGTGCCATCCGGACGCATTGGAGCATCACCAACAATTTCAAGCGGCGCATCAGAGACACCATGCGTAAAGCGCATAGAATATCGTTTGCCATTACGGTTGATCGACAATTGCAACCACTCAGAAAGAGCGTTCACAACAGACACACCCACACCGTGCAATCCACCAGAAACTTTATAAGAGTTGTCGTCAAACTTACCACCCGCGTGAAGCTGGGTCATAATCACCTCAGCGGCAGATATACCTTCGGTTGGGTGTAGATCAACGGGTACACCGCGACCATTATCTGAAATAGACGCAGATCCATCTGGATGAAGTGTCACAGTCACATAATCAGCGTGGCCAGCTAATGCTTCATCAATAGCATTGTCCACAACCTCATAGATCATGTGGTGAAGACCAGACCCATCATCTGTATCCCCGATATACATACCCGGACGCTTACGAACAGCTTCAAGCCCTTTAAGGACCTTAATCGATCCGGCACCATATTCGGCGTTCTGTGTTGGTTCAGTCATGTCGAGGACCTCCGCCCATATCAATATTCATTCCGCAGCAAAGCTGCACGCAATTAGACGCTCAGTTCAAACCTTGATCACTTGGCCATTCTCGACGCAAAAACGTTGCGCACGATCACCAAATGCATCAAACAAGGCAGCGTCTGTTCCCGTCAGCCAAGCCTGACCGCCAAGCGCGGCCAATTCGTCATACAAAGCAGCCCGCCTAACCGAATCAAGGTGGGCCGCAGCTTCATCTAACAATAGCAAAGGATTGGGGGCAAAGTCGCCCTCTAAAAGTGCTTTTGCATTTGCTAGTATCATTCCCATAAGGAGCGCTTTTTGCTCTCCTGTCGAGCACTGAGCCGCAGGAAGTTGTTTTGGACGGTGAACAACCTGCAAATCACTGCGATGAACACCTGTAAGTGTCCTTCCAGCAACAGAATCACGCGCCCGACCCACCTTCAGCGAATCAGATATTGCCCCCTCAATAGCCGCTTGCGAATCACCTTGCAAAGCCATTGCTTCAAACTTACCTGCAATTGATAAATCAGCCTTAGGGAAATGCCCCTCTGGACGCGCATCTATTGCAGCCTGAATACGTTTGAGCGCCGTTGCCCGATTAACAGCAATTGCCGCTCCAGCCTCTGCTAACCGCGCCTCCAGCGCATCCAACCAAGATGCATCCATACGCCCCTGCTCAAAAAGAGCATTTCGTTCGCGCATGGCCTTCTCATAAGCGGCAGATGCACTTCCATGCGCGGGGACATGTGCAAGCACCTGCCGGTCGTAAAATTTACGCCTGTCGCCGGCTGGTCCTGCGAAAACGCGATCCATAGCCGGGGTCAACCATACCACACGAACAAGTTCGGCTAAGTTTGTCTGGCTAACAGGCGCATCATCTAGCTTTGCGACACGTCTGGTGCGCCCATCGGGAGAAACATCCAAACCAACAGATATCTGCCTATCCAGCCCCGCATCATCCATACGTGCCGATATTGCCCAACCACCAACCACACTCTCCCCCGCTTCTACGCGCACAAGAGAAGGCAAAGATGCAGCTCTCAACCCTTTACCGGGGCCAAGCATAGACACCGCTTCGAGCAAGTTTGTTTTTCCAGCACCATTTGCACCAAACAAACAGACAGGTCTGGCATCCATCTCAAGGACGGTGGAAGCATGATTTCTGAAATTATGAAGTGCCAGACGCTGTATCGTCAGCCCCTGAGGAGACACAAACGCCTCCTCATCGGTAATATCTGACACGGCATCAACCATCAGTATGTTCTAATCAAACACGCAACGGCATCAACACATATTGCGCACCCTGATCAGCCAGATCAGTCACACGCGCAGAAGATGCGCTGTCATTTAGCTCAAAGCGAATTTCGTCGCCTTCAATCTGTTGCGTCACATCAAGCAAATAGCGTGCGTTGAAACCAATTTCCATTGGTTCATCACTGTATTGCGCTTCTAACTCTTCAACACCCTGCCCAGTTTCAGCATTTGAAACCTGAAGAACAAGCTTGTCGTTTTCTAAAGTCAGTTTCACAGAACGCGAACGTTCAGCGGATACAGTCGCAACACGGTCAACAGCGCTTTTAAACTCTGAATTCTTCAAAACAAGAATCTTGCTGTTGGATTGAGGAATAACCCGAGAGTAATCAGGGAAAGATCCATCAATCAATTTAGACGTGATAACAGCATCACCCACTTTAACGACGATTTTAGACTCAGAGGTAGAAACACTCACATCACTATCTTGCGCGGCATCATCTAAAAGACGACGAATTTCAGCAATTGCTTTGCGCGGGATAATAATGCCAGGAAGCGTTTCAGCGCCTTTAGGTGCATCTGCTTCGGCCAACGCCAATCTGTGTCCATCGGTTGCAACTGTACGCAATTTCACAGCGCCGCCAACTTCTGTTCCGTGCATATATACACCATTCAGATAGTAACGTGTTTCTTCAGTAGAGATTGCAAATTTAGTTTTATCAATCAAACGACGAAAATCAGCGGCCGGAATCTCAAAAGAATTGGGAGCCTCTTCTTTAGACATGGTTTGAAAATCATCGGCTGGCAAAGTCGGCAACGCAAAACGCGAGCGACCAGATGTGATCGTCAGGCGACGCGTTTCAGTGTCCAAAAGCAACCCAATATCCGATCCATCTGGCAGCTTGCGAACAACATCAAACAAAGTTTGTGCTGGCGCAGTCACAGATCCAGGCTTTTCAATATGCGCGATCGTTGTATCGGATGCTTCCATATCCAAATCCGTCGCAGTCAACCTCAGGCTCGTGCCCTCTGCATCAATTAGCACGTTCGACAAAATAGGAATTGTGTTGCGGCGCTCCACAACATTTTGAACGTGGGAAAGTGCTTTCATCAAAGCACCGCGGTCGATTGTCAGCTTCATATGCAGTCACCTGCTTTGGATACGGCTTTTATATAATCAGAGAATTCCGATCATATGCGAACTCATGTGGATGCGGCCCGCCTTTGAAAGGACGGGCCGAAACCATATCTAGTTTTTTGTGTGAGGGAAGCCTCTAGATGCGTCAAGATTTAAAAATACGCACCTAAAATGCAATTCAGCCCAAAAAATACTCTAATTGAATTGCTGATTGCGCGGGTCATCCATAATTTGACGCTGCAATTTCACGATTTCATCCCCAAGTTCACTCTCAAGGTCGATACGCTCCTGCACTTTACGGCAAGCATATATCACAGTGGTGTGGTCACGTTTCCCAAAATTGAATCCGATGAGCGGGTAAGAACACGTCGTCAATTCACGGCAAAAATACATCGCAATCTGACGCGGCTGCGCCAAATTACGACGACGCGATGCAGAATCCAGATCAGCTTTTGTCACACCATAGTATTTTGCGACAACATCTTTGATCGTATCAATCTTAGGTGCGCGACGCTCACCAACAATCAAACGAATAGCATTTTCAACAGCTGCTTCAGTCACAGGCTTATTCGCGAGTACAGTTCCTGCAAAAACATTTCGAACCGCTCCGTATAGTGCACGCCCTGATGCGGTTAAACGTTCCGCCATCATATCAATCCATGCATCTTCCAAAGAAAACTCAGGGAAGTCCTCTTTGATAATTGCAATTTTTGAACGAATAATTTCAGCACGCATCTCAATTTCAGGACGATGAACCTCAACAACCACGCCGCCTTGAATATCGTCACGCATACGATCATCTAAACACTCAAGACGTGTCGGTGCAGCATCTGCTGATAGAACCACTTTTCCACCATTAGATGTTACCGCGCGAAGATGTTGGAAGAACTCTTTCAAGGTTGCGGCACGAGATGTAATAAGCTGCAAATCATCCAAAAGAACAATATCGGCATTTCTAATGCGATTACGCTGAGCGCTTGTATCTTTCTGACGGACACCCTCAACAAATGACAGCATAAAATCTTCTGCACTCATATATACAGCTGATTTAGCTTTCGTTTGCACCGCGCAATCATGCTCGATCGCACGCAACAAATGCGTCTTGCCAACACCATGCGCTCCATAAAAAAGCACGACAGAAACAGGACCAACAATGCCAGAAGCGACTTTACGCGCAATATTTGCTGCAAGCTGATTGCTATCACCGACAACAAGCGTGTCAAAAGTCTGTGTTAGATCTACGCCTTGCGTAAAATCTACACTTTCTTTTTTGTCTGCTACTTTGGTGTTTTCTGCTGATGCCTTTACAGACACCGCTTTTTCATTCTGATTTGCACGATTAGTTTTCGCTAAAGCTTTCAAATCTTCACACAGATCTGCATCTGCCATAAGATTTACAGGACGGGATTTAGGGTCAAGCGCAGCCCAAACACCCGTAATGTTTCTCATATAATCACGATCAATACGTTCGCGATCAATTCTTGATTCAGTTGACAAAGTCACAGTGCCATCAACTTCAGCCACAAAGACTAAAGACGCCATCCATTTATCGAATGAACTCGCACCATATAGGTCACGCAATTTTGCGCGCACTTCACTCCAAATGACAGGACCACGTCCTCCTTCGGAAAGTATTTCAGCTTGCATGTCCAAGTCACCAAATAGCGACATGGATTCTTTATGTGTTTGGTTGTCCATCTTACCCACAGCCCCAAATTCTTATTTTATAAATAGCCCTCCCTACCCACAGTTATTTTAGATACGCCACTCTCGTTCACACCCATGAACAAGCGGTGTGTGGCGTCCTTCTGCAGTGCAAGGAGAAACTTTCTCTGAGGAGGAGATAATCATCAAAATTAACCCTGTTAGTCAACGGATATTCACAGGTTAGGTCACACCCGCCAAAACATTTTTTTTGTCAAATCAGCACTAATTTTAAAAAGACAAGTGATTCCAGAGACCTAGAAAAAATGAGAAAAACGCAAGCGAAAAAAGACTCTTTTTTTACGAAAAAAAACACACAGCACACGGATGACTTCCATTGCGAGTCGGCTGCTTCATTTACCATGTTTTGACAAGACCATTTCTCAGCATTTCAACAGAAACAATCACTTTATTCTCTGGATATTGCTAGTAGCAATATAATAGGCAAAAATAAAGGCAAGCTACATGAGCCTGCCTCTTATTCTTAAACCCGAAGGCTTTATGTTTATGCCATCGCCTTAACGCGAGATGATAAACGAGACACTTTACGTGAACCTGTGTTGCGGTGAAGGATACCTTTACCTACAGCACGCATGATTTCTGGCTGTGCCGCTTTTAGCGCAGCTTGTGCAGCAGCTTGATCGCCACCCGCAATAGCTTCTTCTACGCGACGAATAAAAGTACGCATACGTGAACGGCGATTCTTGTTAACAGCCGTCTTCCGCTCGATCTTACGTACCATCTTTTTGGCGGAACTAGTGTTGGCCATATAGTGCAGTCTCCGAACATAAAATTAGGTTTGAGCAGTCTATCTCACACATGGGACGGCCACTCAGAAGCGGGGTAGATACCAACAGGAGATATTTTCGTCAACGATGAATCTTCAGAATCTCGAAATTCCTTCAGTTCAAACGCCATTTTACTTGTTATGCCACCGTGCAGGACGGTTTTCAATGAATGCAGCCATACCTTCATCAGCGTCTTCCAAGGCAAAAATCGCATGAAACGACTTACGCTCAAACGAAATCCCTTGAGAAAGCGTCGATTCATATGCTGTGTTAACAGCTTCTTTTACCAACATTGAAGCCATGCGAGACTTGCTTGCAATATTCTTAGCCATTTCTTGTGCTAAATCCTGAAGCTCATCCGTAGGCGCTACTCTAGCCACCAATCCAGATGCGAGTGCTTCCTCTGCATTCAACATACGGCCGGTCAGACACATATCCATTGCTGTCGACTTGCCAACAAACCGTGTCAGGCGCTGCGTACCACCAATTCCTGGCAATAGCGCAAGATTTATTTCAGGTTGTCCAAATTTCGCATTGCTCGCAGCCACGATAATGTCGCACATCATCGCAAGCTCACATCCACCACCCAATGCATAACCCATAACGGCAGCTATTGTTGGTTTACGGCATTGCGCAACGCGTTCCCAATGAGATGTAATAAAATTTTCTTTTAAGTTCTGCGCATAATCGCGGCCAGCCATCTCTTTAATGTCTGCTCCGCCAGCAAAAGCCTTTGTGCCCTTACCAGTTATAACAATACAACCAATCGTATCTTTGCTTTCGAAATCATCAATCGCAAGGGCGACTTCTTTCATAAGCTGGTTAGAAAGAGCATTACGCTGCTCTGGCCGATTAAGCACAATAGTGGCAACACCTGTGGCTTCATCTACGTTCGTTTCAATCAGCACATAGCTCATAAAAATTCTCCTTGCGTCGTACCGCCTCGACGGCAAACTGCAAATTAGTCGTTCATAACCGATGATGCTGGACGTACGACAAGCTTAAACTCAGATCGCACAATACCATCACCGCTGATCAGGCTGATATAAAGGCGCTCATTTCCGCGCTCAAATACCAAGGGTTGCTCTTTTAAAACCCAACCGAATGCCGGCAAAGTTTCCTCAAAGAAAAACCGTGACTGATCTACCGTTCCTTTGCCTTCGGCCGACACCTCTACGATGCGCCCAAAAGGTGTTTCAAACTCAACAGGTTCCGCCAGCTCGGCAAAACCAGCTGGCAAAGGAATATCCTGAATTGTTTCTAAAAAATCTACTGCGCTGGCTGGTACAGCAAAACTCAACGAAAATACAAGAGCCCCCAGCAATGATAAAAAGTGTCGGCGCAATATTGATGCACAAAGAAACATCATCAGCCCCTTCCTTTTGTAGCTTGTTGCCCAAAGATAGCAAAATAGCGCTATACCCACTTTCTAACAAGCACACCTTTTCAAAAGCTTACTTTTGACAAGACGCACAAAAGAATGTCGATCTGCCTGACTGAGAGATACGCTGCACCGGTTTATCACACACTTTACAAGGCTCATTTTCTCTACCGTAAACCAAGAAATTGTGCTGAAAATAACCTAGTTTGCCATCTGTTTGAGCAAAATCGGATATAGAAGAACCGCCCGCTTCAATTGCCTCACTGATGACATCCTTAACGATGGGTGCCAGTTTTTCAGCTCTCTTACCTTTTATAGTGGAAGATATTCGTGTCGGAGAAATGCCCGCGCGAAACAACGCTTCACACACATATATATTGCCAAGCCCAGCAACCACTCTTTGATCAAGTAAGGCTGATTTAATGGGCGAAGATTTTTTTTGCAAAACTTCATTTAAATGCGCTGCAGAGAAATGATTTGATAAAGGCTCAGGCCCTAACTCTGAAAAACGCTTGGATTTTTCGGCTTCGCCTGCACGATATAACTCCATAAATCCAAAGCGTCTTGGATCATTAAACGTCACTTTCAAATTATCCTCTAAATGAAAGACAACATGATCATGTTTTGGATTTCCAGCAATTGCATGCGCAAATATATCAAAGCCTTCTCCTTCTATGGAAAAACGGCCCGTCATCCCCAAATGCATGGTCAACAATTCACCTGATGAAAGCTCAACCATCAAAAATTTGGCGCGCCGATCCAAACGCTCTATTTTTACACCTTGAAGGCGTTGAGAAAAATCATCAGGAAACGGAAAACGTAAATCAGCACGCCGCAATTCGACGCGTTCAATGACGCGACCTTGCATTGCGGGGATTAAACCGCGACGAACAGTCTCTACTTCAGGAAGCTCTGGCATTCAGATAGCTATAGCGCGTAAGCAAAGCTTCGCCTATGGTGTTCGTCAAAATACTAAAACTATAGTCCACAGGATGAATTGATGACGGGCGAAAAAGTATCATTCGGGTTTGAAGACGTTTCAGAAGAAGAAAAAGTCTCACGCGTTAAAGGTGTTTTCCGTTCTGTCGCTTCCAAATACGATCTTATGAATGATCTCATGTCTGGGGGCATTCATCGTATCTGGAAATCCAACACGATTGCCCGCTTAAATCCGCAACCGGGTGAATTGCTTCTTGATTGCGCGGGTGGCACAGGTGATATCGCGCGCGCTTTCGTTGCAAAGGCAGAAGAAGTTCGCCAACGCCGAGGCGGCGAACCTGCTATGGCTATTGTCACAGACATTAATGACGACATGCTATTGGCGGGATTAGAGCAACGCGGCGATGACGGATTGATCTGGGCATGCGCCGATGCAACCAAACTCCCCTTCCCCGACAAATGCGTAGATGTCGTGACAATTTCATTTGGCATTAGAAACGTTGTCGATATTCCCGCAGCATTAAGAGAGTTTCGCCGCGTCCTTAAACCTGGCGGCCGCTTTGCCTGCCTTGAGTTTTCACATATGGCGACCAAAGAAATGCAGGCTGCCTATGATGCGTATTCTTTTAATGTCATCCCGCAATTAGGAAAAATAGTGACCGGCGATAAAGACAGTTATCAATACCTTGTCGAATCGATCCGCCGCTTCCCTAAACAGGAAAAATTTGCAGACATGATAAAAGAAGCAGGTTTTTCCAAAGTCTCCTTCACAAATTATACTGGCGGTGTTGCTGCTCTACACACAGGTTGGGCGATTTAACCGATTATGTTTAAAGCCATTGCAGATTATTACCGCTTGATAAAAGCGGGGACGACACTCGCAAGACATGATGTTTTGATACCTAGCGATATTCGCCGCCATCTACCTTGGCCGGGCAAACTTGTGGGCATGGTGCTGCGTTTATTTTCTGGTAGCAGCAAAAAGAAAAGCACTGGCGACCGCTTGGCATCCGCCCTTGAAAAAATGGGCCCAGCTTATGTGAAGCTGGGACAAATCCTCGCCACTCGACCAGACATTATAGGGATAAAAAACGCACAAGATCTTTCTCGTCTAAAAGATCGCGTTCCGCCTTTTTCAGTCGCACTCGCAGAAAAAGCACTCAAAGCCGAATTTGGAGACGAATGTTCGACACTCTTTCCACAGCTGGACGCACCTATTGCCGCAGCATCTATATCCCAAGTCCACAAAATACACACAGAAGATGGGTATAAAGCCCTCAAAATTTTAAGACCCGATGTTGAAAAACACATCGAAAAGGAATTACGCGCCCTTCGACGCCTTGCGCGCATGATCGAGAAATTTGTTCCTGATTCCAGACGTTTACGCCCAATAGACGCCGTTGAAACAATAGCTCGCTCTTTAACATTAGAGTTGGACCTGCGTTTTGAAGCCGGCGCTGCTTCTGAATTTAAAGAAGTTCTCAAAATCGATAATTATGCCGGCGCACCTGAAGTTGATTGGAAACGCACAAGCAAACGCGTTCTGACCACTGAATGGATATCTGGACAGGCCATGACCCGGCTTGAGGGGATAAGTGACAAAGATCGCGAAGCGCTCGCTTATAAGGTTAATCGTAGTTTTCTTGCCTCCGCGCTAGATCATGGCTTTTTTCATGCCGACATTCATGAAGGCAATATGATACTACACCCTCCCGAAAAAGACGGGGATGAATATGAACTGACCTTTATTGATTTTGGAATTATGGGACGGATAGGTCCAAATGAGCGTCTTTTCCTTGCTGAAATCATAAATGGCTTCCTAACGCGCAATTACACCCGCCTTGCCCGTGTGCATTTTGAAAATGGCTATGTGCCGGCAGAGCATTCAATGGATGATTTTGCACAAGCATTAAGATCTGTAGGCGAGCCTATTCATGGGCAAACAGCAGAAGATCTTCCAATGGGCCGTATTATCATGCAATTGTTTGATATTACAGAACAATTTGGAATGCGCATGCGCCCAGAACTCGTGCTAATTCAAAAGACAATGGTACAAGTTGAAGGTGTTGCACGCGCCATTTACCCGCCACATGATATATGGGAATCGGCGCGTCCAATCGTTGAGCGTTGGGTTGCCAGAGAATTTGGACCTGTAGGTGCGGCCAAGCTAGCCCAGAATGTCGCCAATGAAGCAACTAACCGCATTAAACGCCTACCTGAATTTATGGACCGTGTTGATAATGCTTTGATTCAAATTGAAAATCCGCCAACGCCCATAAAACCACGCTCAAATTGGCCATTGTGGACTGTGACTTTGATATTAGGCAAAGCCCTCGCCGCTCTAATTGGTTATCTTGTTGGTATTCACGTTTAAGAGATTACATAAAATCTGTTCGGCCCAATCCGTGCATTCCTCATAAATATACGTTAGAACAAGAACGTACAGACCCCTTTGGAGACACAAAACGTGGCTGATAAATCAATTCTACTTATCATTGGCGGCGGGATAGCTGCCTATAAAAGCCTTGAGCTGATCCGTGAATTGGGCCGCGCCGGCGTTTCCACACGCTGCATTTTAACTAAAGGTGGCGAGCAATTTGTAACCCCACTCACCGTCTCATCCCTCACAGGTGAGAAAGTATTTTCCGAACTTTTCGACCTCGATGATGAAGCCGATATGGGTCATATTCAACTCTCTCGTTCCACGGATTTGGTTGTCGTCTGTCCCGCTACTGCGGATTTAATGGCGAAGTCCTGTGCCGGTATTGCGAATGATCTAGCGACAACGACTCTACTTGCGACTGATAAACCCGTGTTCATGGTGCCGGCCATGAATGTGCGCATGTGGGACCATCCAGCAACCCAACGCAATGTCAGACAATTGCGCCTTGATGGTATTGAAGTGATGGAACCAGATGTTGGCGAAATGGCATGTGGTGAATATGGGCCTGGTCGGCTGCCGGATATTATGCGGATAAAAGACGAAATTCTTGATCATTTGGCGCGCCCGATTGATGCACCCCTCGCAGGCAAAAAAGCTGTTGTTACAGCGGGCCCCACAAGAGAAGCTTTAGATCCGGTTCGATATATTTCAAACCATTCTTCAGGTAGACAAGGCTACGCAATTGCCTCTGCACTATCTCGCCTTGGAGCCGACGTCACATTGGTGTCTGGTCCAACTTCCTTGCCTCAACCGGCTGGTCTAAATTTTGTTCAAGTTGAAACAGCAATAGAGATGCTAGATGCTGTAAAATCCGGTTTGCCATCAGATATTTTCGTTTCCGTCGCAGCAGTCGCGGACTGGAGACCGGCAGAACCATCAGATGTAAAAATCAAAGCCAAAACAACAAAAAAAGGCATGGGTTCAATCACGCTTGTTGAAAACCCTGATATCTTAAAAACCATTTCCCACATGAGCGAAGACCGCCCCAAGCTTGTTATTGGCTTTGCAGCTGAAACAAATGATGTGGAAGATCACGCGCAAGGCAAGCTGGAACGCAAAGGCTGTGATTGGATCGTGGCGAATGATGTGTCTGGCGATGTGATGGGCGGAGCTGAAAACGAAATCGCCATTGTCAAACGTGATGGCATTGAACGTTTACCACGCATGAGCAAAGCATTTGTCGCCCAAAATCTCGCCAAACGTATCGCTGAGAGCTTTAAGGACTAGCCACATCCTCGGTTGCCGCACTATCACCTTCTTCTGAAAGCTCAGTCTCACTTATTTGTATAGCTTTTTTATATTCTACAATCTGTTTTTGTAGTTCACTTATTCTATTCGCCTGCAATTCAGCAATAGATTTAATTTGACTAACTTCCACTTGGTCTTCTTTCGTGGAGACTGCCGCCTCCAGCGTAGATTTTCCATGCACAATTCCGCATAATGCATGATAGTTTACAATATGAAGCTGCAATCCATCATAATCGGCAACATCCAGCATTTGCTGGGCTTTTTCTCTTTCTTCTAAACGCCGCACGCGCACGGCTCTATAATGAAGGTCAGTGTTGTCTCCCCCTAGAATAGTATTGCTCAACTCATCTCTCGCGCCGATAAGAAAAGCACCACCATTTGCAAGCTGATTGGCAGATTGCGCGTGCGTATTCACACCCGCCAATACAGCCAAAGCCAAACCTCCTACCCCCATGGAAGACTTCGTTACCTTTGATTGCGTTATGACTTCCGACATATAGGCATCACAAAGCCTATCCGATTTGGCATAAGCAGCTATCAATATCTGACGCCGGACTATATCATCCACCCTTCCCATAACACCCAAAACATTCTCAATTGGAACTTCCTGCTTTGCACTTGCCAAGAGACTACAATCTCTAATCTCCGAATTGGTATACTGCTTTCGCGGTTTGGGCTTCGGTTTCTTGCCTATACAAGTCTCATATTTTGCAACATTGCCAGCATCTAAAAGACCAACAACATTTGTAGGATCCACTATATTGTTCACCGTCAACAATGTTGCCGGTAATGTTAGTTTATTGGAATAATCTTTAATGTGTGGTGCATTTGAACACCCTGAAAGATACACGAATACTGTAAGAATGATGAATTTAAACTGCATAGTAGCCCCCAACTAGCAATGAATACTTATCCTACTACATTTTCAACCTAAAATACACCCTCAGGTAAATGTCTGTTTTAAAATTGAAAAAAGATATGGCAAGTTTCCAAACCACAACAACCAGTTTAAGCATGTTTCCAAATCTAGGAGATATGTCATGAGCCAGCCAGCAAACACAGCCATCATCGAAGTTAAGCCCCTTCCCCATTTTGAAGGTTTGGCATTGCCTGCTTATGAAACCACAAGTGCGGCTGGCATGGATTTGCGCGCAGCCAATAATGAAGGCGAAGACATTGTGCTGGCTCCAATGGCGCGCGATATGATCCCGACGGGTTTGAGCATGGCAATTCCACATGGCTATGAAGTGCAAATCCGCCCGCGTTCTGGCCTAGCCGCTAAACACGGTATTACATGCCTCAACACACCCGGCACAATTGATGCTGATTATCGCGGTGAAGTGAAAGTCATTTTGATTAATTTAGGATCAGAACCATTCACCATCAAACGCGGCGAACGCATTGCGCAAATGGTCGTGGCTCCCGTCACGCAAGGCGTTTGGAAAGAAGTTGATGAGCTTTCCAGCACCGATCGCGGCACAGGTGGATTTGGCTCTACAGGGCGCTAAAAGGTCCAAAATTGAGTTAACAAAACATAAATTTATTTGATTGAATTTTATGCTTCTGACTCAACATGAATAAACCGTAATGTGAGAAGCTGGCGATACCGACAAACTGAAGAGTTCCTCCCCGTCCTCTTTTGCCAACGGGTCGGGTCGCTCACACGACATCTCACACCTTCAAAATATGCAAGCAGATGATCCAATAGCGACCCGCGATGTTCGGGTTGCATGTGACTTAAAGTGAAGAATTGAGTGGAATTTGCCAAATAAGGTCATCCAACTCGCCTTCGTTCACCCCTTAAAATGAAGGGATGTTAGAGAGTGAGGTATCTTCCTACAAGCGGCAGAAAATCGCCCAAAGGCGACACCCGATGAAGCATTCCTAACGGCGGCTTCTGGCCAATGGAAGGCATTCAGCATTTCAGTGCGAATGGCTCCAATGCGAGCAAAAGCAGGCATTAACTCAGAGACTTGTTTGGTAAGCGTTTGGCGAACTTTTATATTAAAACAATTTACCTCTTTATTTAGCTTACGGTTGTCCAATTTTGTGAGCTATTGAAAATACTCTTTTTATACCCAAATGTGTAATGAAAGAGGATGCTATCATTCGCTATAATTAAGGAGAACTATCATGGCGCTTAAACCCGGCCCAAAACCAAAAGCTAAATCAACAGGAAAACTTGATCAACGTCGGCGTGACAACAAAAACACTCCTGGAAATAAGCCTAGTTTAAAACCTAGTAAATCTTCAAAAAATTAAGATTTGGCGTAGGTGCCTGCGATACCGTCTCGCAGGATAGGCGTAATCGTATGATGCGGTTGACGACAAAACGACTCAGGACATACTCAAGTTCTCCTATCACCTCTTTGCCGAGGGGGTAGCCCTGTAGTCAAACCCTACGCCGCAGCCCGCACCGAGGCCAACAGACACCAGCTGCACTTTTATGATGGATAGCTGTTTTGGAAGAGCGCGGCAGACAGGCTTTATCTTAACAGGCGCTTTATCTATGGCTGCGTCTAAACGCTTTGGGCTGCTCTTGGCCCGTCTCCTGATCTTCGAGCTTTAGGCCAAGTTGATCCAGTCCTTCGCCCCCGCTGCTGAACTTATCCTTGGGCAGACCAAAGAGCTGAGGACGCAGTTAGGCAATTATCATGTAACGGGTTTGTATCTCGGCACTATAGGGGGCGGTGAGGTATTGGCGCGAAATGACACCCTAAGAACTGCTTGATTGCTGATTTTATCCAAACTGATTTGATATCACAGTACGTATTTACTTATGGTTCCGTCGAAACTGTCAAAAACTGAGCGGCTTAAAATCGCCAATAGCGGACGGTTTGCAATTCTGGTAATGAGGCAGGAATGGGCCAACTCCTGCCGGTCTAAATCTACTCCAACTGAAACGGCTCCCCTGCCATATCTGCCAATAAGTAGTCATCATTATTGGCATTGATGTTGAGCTTGCCAAAAGCAAAGGCTGTGCGGTCTATGATGATGTCGCGCGGGCGTAATTCGCGGGAAAGCTCCAACCCATCAAGCGTGCGGCAACGGGAAAAGGCCACATAGGCCTGACCGTGAGCAAACATGCCATTGTCAAAATCGATATAGACATTATCCAGCGTCATGCCTTGGGATTTATGAATGGTCACCGCATACGCTAACCGCAATGGCAATTGCTTGAATGAACCAACGACCGTTCGGCTGACAGATTTTTTATCGGAATCAAAATCATAGCGATATTTTTCCCAAGCTTGGGGCACAATTCGGTAGGTCTCGCCGTCAATTTTCACAAATACTGAGCTTTCGCCCAACGCTTCCACAATACCGATAGAACCATTCACCCACCTGCCCTCTGGATCATTCTTGATCAGCATAACGCGCGCGCCAACTTTCAGATCAAGAAAAGCATCGGTCGGGAAAGAGCGCTCATCAAATTGACCATCACTCACCCCCTCATAGCTGGTAGCAACGCCGGGTAATTCATCGAGGCGTTGCTGATTTATCCGCCATGCCGCCGCATTATTGGGGGTGAGCACAATATGCGTTTCGGATGCATCGGCAGGCGTACGCGATGAAACACGCTCTTTCAGAGTTTGCTCTTCTTC
>NZ_JBZXVU010000017.1:82956-101670 GCF_058892565.1 Hirschia sp.
TTAAAAGCTTGGGAAAGAAAAAACCATGGCCCGCCAAAACGGTCATGCAGAATTGGCTCAACTTCACTTTCCACAATAGGCGGCAATTGATGCAAATCGCCTGATAATATCACGCGCACACCGCCAAAAGGCCGCTTATCATTGCGGTTTAGGCGCAACATATCCGACATGCATTGCAACATATCCGAACGCACCATTGAAATCTCATCCACGACGAGCGTTTCCATGGTTTTGACGAGGCGCTGATTACGCATTTTTTTCACGTCAGCCGCATCCAGCAAGCGGGGCGGGAATTTAAAAAATGAATGTATTGTCTGCCCACCCGCATTTACCGCCGCCAAACCAGTGGGTGCTAGCACAACGGATTTATCTCCCGTTGCTCGCAAAAGCCGCTTCAGCATGGTGGTTTTACCGGTGCCTGCGCGCCCCGTCAGGAAGAGATTGCGGTGTCCCGTCAATATCTCCTTGAGCAAAGGATCGTAAGTTGCCGACTCACCATCCTTGTTTGGGGTCACATAAATCACCAAGTGAAAGACTTCCTATGAGCAATTGAGCTGATACAATAATAAATGCTAGCGACGACAATCTCTGAAATTTCAGAACCGATTCGCCGCAAATCAGCTAGGTACAAAGCATGAATCTAACTTCAGAACAAATCCAACGTTATGCACGCCACATCATGCTGCGTGAAATTGGCGGTCCGGGCCAGCAAAAATTACTTAAATCAACAGTCGCGCTTGTCGGCGCTGGCGGTTTGGGCGGACCAGCAGCTTTGTATTTGGCAGCTGCGGGCGTTGGAAATATTAGATTGATAGATGATGATGAAGTGTCACTTTCCAATCTGCAAAGACAGATTTTGTTTTCAACCTCTGAAATTGGTGCCCCAAAGGTAAAAAGCGGCAAAGAAAGGCTTGCCGCACTCAACCCTGATTGCTCGATCACTGAAATTTCCAAACGCCTAAATGCCGATAACGCCGCCGAATGTATTGGTGATGCTGATTTTGTGCTGGATGGATCAGACAGTTTTCAGACGCGATTTGATGTGAACCAATTTTGTCATGACAATAACCGCACGCTTATTTCTGGCGCGGTTGGCCGCTGGGCGGGACAAGTCTCTGTTTATAAATCGGGCTTGACCAAAGCCAATGAGAAAAAAGACAAACTCCCCTGCTATCGCTGTCTGACACCTGAATTGCCCGAAACTGAAGTTAGCTGTGCAGAAATCGGCGTCATTGGTCCATTAACTGGCATTGTTGGCGCACGCATGGCAATGGAAACAGTTAAAGAAATTACCAAAGCAGGCCAATCCATGGCAGGACGTTTGTGGATTTATGATGCGCTATCTGGCGATGGTCGCACGATCAAATTACCCGTTGATCCCGCTTGTCCATGTTGTTCTTGAGAAATACAATGCACGCACGCTCTTGCCGGATATTCGACACTCTCCTACCTTCTATAATGTGGTCGCCAAATAAATTGCGAACACAAACGAACGCTGGGAGTTAATCAATATGGTGCGCTTCATCCTTGGGGTTGTCGTTTTTTTTACGTTGGTTTTCACAGCTGCGTGGTTTTCACTCACTCATCCTGATATGTCTTATGCGGAACTCGATGAAAAATACGCAGTCTCTGCATCAAAATTCATAACGTTAGAATCTGGCGCACGTGTCCATTATCTGGATTCTGGGCCCGCCCCCGAAAACACAACATCTCCTCCGCTCATTTTAATCCACGGTTACACAAGTAGCTCGTTTGAATGGAGCAATTGGATCAAATCTTTAAGAGGCAGATATCACATCATAGCGGTAGATTTACCCGCCCACGGTCTAACGGAAGCTTCGATGAATTATATTCGCGAAGAAGCCGGCATGGTAAATTTCGTCGATGAATTTACCCAATCCCTCAATTTATCTAGCTTTGTATTGGGTGGTTCTTCACTGGGCGGACGCATTAGTTGGGAATACAGTCTCATTCACCCTGAAAAAGTGGACTCTCTCATATTAATTGGCGCGGATGGCTGGGAAGTATCAGAAACAGCAACATCCTTTGATCCCATCATAAAAGATCTCAATTCCTACCCACTTCTGGCACCTGTATTGAGGTTTTTTGATATGAAAACCTTTATCACAGCGCGGGTCCAACAGAGTTTTCTAAACCCTGATGAAGCAAACCCTGAATTGATAGACAGATTTTCTGATTTCACATTCGCACCAAACCACAGAAAAGGTCTGGTTGAACTCGCCTTACAGAAACACACGCTTGATCCCCAAAGGGAAAACTCAATTCCTACCCTCATCTTGCAAGGGGAAAAAGATGCGATCGTGCCATTAAGTTACGCCACGAAATTTCATCAGCTCGCACCTAATTCAACGCTGCTGACCTATGAAATGGCGGGTCACAATCTACATATGGAAGCCCCAAGGCGGTCACTTGAGGATGTGCTAGAATTTCTAACGAATGAACAGCGTCCAAGACCGCGCAATTCCTATCAGGAATTGGAAACATCTTCTTATACGAGAGAGTCAGATACGGTTTTGCCAGTCTCCAAGAACTAAATGCTCGAAGACTTAGACGCCCCACTCGTTTGCGAGGCAGCCATTGCCGCGAAAAGAGAATTCTTCAATCACATTGCTGTCTTCAACAATGAATTGCGTGCTGCAAACTGATTTAAGAATATATCTGGGCACCCACACTTTACGCGCCTCAACAAAACGACGTGTTTGAGTTTTGCCATTATCTGTCTCAAACTTAGCAGACGTGCGATAATAACGGTGATCAAAATACCCACCACGTGGAAGATCCTTGGAAGCTTTATAGATCCAGATTTCACGACCATCTTCCAGCTTATTTACTGTAGACGGCTTACCCCACTCATTTAACAATTGTTGAGTTGACTGTCCTTGGTATTGAGTCAGCTGCTTACGATAACCCTCTGCTGTTTCACAGGCAGCTAGGCTCGTAATCGCTAAAAAGCTAAGACACATCAATTTGAGTTTCACAACAAAACTCCCCGCGCGGACACTACATTAAATCAAGTTAAGGTTTCCCATTATTGTCCTTAAAAAAAGTTAATGTCACGCGAAAAGTTACAAAAAGTTTATGAAAAAGCACATTTCAGTTATGCATTTCTAGATATCGGTATAATCAATCCTCAAAACTCCCGTCATTAGGGAGCTTTGGCTTGTATCGTCCGTCATGCAACAGGCTTATATCAATTCTGGTAAGACACGGTCTGGAACCATGTGTCCATCAAGAAAATTCTTAATATTGATGATGACTTTTTCACCCATTTCCGTGCGCGCCTCAACGGTAGCTGATCCCATATGCGGCAAGAGAATGACATTCTTCAATGCCAATAAGCGTGGATTTATTTCTGGTTCATTCTGGAAAACATCCAATCCCGCTCCAGCGATCTGCCCCGCTTCCAACGCACTTATCAGCGCATCCTCATCAATCACCTCTCCACGAGATGTATTGACGATGTAAGCATGAGGTTTAAGCAGCTTTAACCGGCGCTCATGCAACAAATGATATGTGGCCGGCGTTGCTGGACAATTGACAGAAATAATATCCATACGAGAGATCATCTGATCCAGACTTTCCCAATATGTCGTCGCAAATTGGGCTTCAATCGCAGGAGAAACACGATTACGATTGTGATAGTGCACTTCCAGCCCAAAAGCTCTGGCGCGACGCGCAACAGCCTGCCCTATACGCCCCATCCCAATAATACCGATACGCTTGCCGAAAATACGGTGACCCAACATATAAGTTGGTGACCAGCCTTTAAATTCACCCGCACGTAAAGCATCAACCCCTTGTACCATACGGCGCGGCAGAGCCAATATCAGCGCCATGGTCATATCAGCCGTATCTTCAGTCAGAACACCCGGCGTGTTGGTTACGATAATGCCTTTTTGAGCCGCTGCTTTAACATCAATATTATCAACACCCGCTCCAAATTGAGCGATCATCTTCAACTGACTGCCTGCATTGGCAATCAATTCTGCCGTAATATTGTCAGTGAGTGTGGAAACAAAAACATCAGCCCTCTCCAGTGCATCGGCCAAGCGATTTTCTGTGAAAGCTTCGTCATTTGTATTTAGTTCCACATCAAATAATTCGCTCATCCGCTGCTCGACTGGTTTAGGGAGCTTGCGAGATATGACGACTTTTACCGTGTCCCGTGGCATTCAGTGTCTCCAATATTATTTTCTTTTTTATGAGCACATAGCAAATCAGCACTAAAATTCCAAATTTTGAATTAAATGCATGGGTACAACAAATTTGGAAATTAAGGTTAAGACGTCATTCATCATGCGAGGACATTGTGACCCATCATTAAATGATGGTCATGATTATGTATTCGAGTCAAAACGCTCACTCTAAACGTCTCTTTGTAATTTTCTTCCTTTTGCTTTCTGCAATGGGTATGTCTGCTATGGTGCCGGCATTCGCTCAATCCGATTTCACAATCGAACCTGCGAGCCTGACACCTTATGTGAATCCCCAACAGGAAAGACGTATTTCCAAATTTTCCAGCATGCCAGTTCCGCGCTATGCCAGCCTCAAATATAATGAAGTCAATGGACGCTTAGGGCCGGGATTGGAATATCCGATAAAATGGCAATATCAGAGAAGCGGCCTACCTGTCTTAGTCGTCAAAGAATCTAAGAATTGGCGTAAAATTCGTGACCCACAAGGCGATGAAGTATGGGTGCACCAACGCATGTTAGGTGCACGTCGTACAGGCATTACCTCCACGAACGTTATCATGTATCAAAAACCGGACCTTGAAACGCTTCCCATAGCAGAAGTGGAAATGGGCGTTGTCGCCGATATTGCTGAATGTGAGGGTGATTGGTGCCGTGTTGATATTGATGGTAGAAATGGTTGGGCCTACAGAAATTCTATCTGGGGCGTTGACGATCTAGGTTAGTAGAAACCAATTTCATTCCCCTTATCAGCCCACACAGGGGTTTGCCCTTCTGAAACCTCGTGCTAACCCGTCTCCAAAATGTTTGTCGTTTTGATTTGCTAAACTGTATAGCACACCCCAATTCGGCCTTTGTGTTTTGGAGAAGGCGTTAAATGTCCAACCCTGCTGAATATCATGAAGCTCAAGCTTCATACTCATATGAAGACCTTATAAAATCTAGCGAAGGCACATTGTTTGGACCTGGTAATGCCCAGCTTCCGGCTCCACCTATGCTTATGCTAGATCGTATTTTAAACATCAGCCTTGAAGGCGGTGAATATGGTAAAGGTAAATTAGTCGCAGAACTCGATGTAAATCCTGAGCTATGGTTCTTTGCATGTCACTTCCCCGGCGATCCAGTTATGCCCGGTTGTCTTGGCCTAGATGCTATGTGGCAGCTTGTCGGATTTTGGCTTGGATGGTCTGGTTCCCCAGGAAAAGGTCGTGCTTTGGGTGTTGGTGATGTTAAATTCACTGGACAGGTGACAAATGACATCAAAAAAGTACGATATGAGATTAGCATCAAGCGTGCAATTCGCGGTCGTTTGGTTATGGGGATCGCTGATGGGCAAGTCTTTGCTGATGATCAGAAGATATATCAAGCTAAGGACCTAAAGGTAGGGCTATTTAAACCCGAAGCCTAAGCTCTATAGTTTCAATATGGCTGCGCCCCACAAGCGGCGCGCCCGAGTCAAAAAGGTAAGCGCACATGAGTGCAACTGGTCTTCGTCGCGTCGTTGTTACAGGAATGGGAATTGTTTCTTCTATTGGTGATAACATCAAAGAAGTCACCGAGAGTCTAAAAAACGGCAAGTCTGGAATTACGTTCAGCCAAGATTATGCAGATCGTGGTTTCCGGTGTCATCTTGTTGGAAAACCCAAGGCAATCCCTAAAGAACACATCGAAAAGCGCGCAATGCGTTTTATGGGCGATGGGTCTGGCTATTGCTATATGGCAATGGAACAAGCGCTTGAAGATTGCGGCCTTCCAGAGGAATTGGTCTCCAATCCCCGCACAGGCCTTATTGTTGGCACAGGCGGCCCTTCAACGCGCGCGATCGTAGAAGCAGCCGACATTGCACGCGAAAAAGGCATTAAACGCATCGGACCTTTTGCCGTCCCTAAAGCTATGTGTTCGACTGCATCTGCTGCGTTATCGACCATGTTTAAGATTTTGGGTGTAAACTACTCAATCTCTTCTGCTTGCACGACATCTCTTCACTGTATTGGTGCTGCTGCTGAGCAAATCCAATGGGGTAAGCAAGATATTATGTTTGCCGGCGGCGGCGACGAAGTCGAGTGGAGCTTCTCTGCCCTTTTCGATGCAATGGGTGCGATGTCTTCCAAATATAATGACACACCAACAAAAGCCTCTCGCGCATTTGATGAAAGTCGCGATGGTTTCGTCATTTCAGGTGGAGCCGGTATTCTTGTATTGGAAGAATACGAACACGCCAAAAAGCGCGGTGCCACTATTTATGGTGAAATCACAGGCTATGGCGCAACATCTGATGGCCATGACATGGTTGCCCCCTCTGGTGAAGGTGGTTTACGTGCCATGCAACAAGCGCTTGCCACAGTGAATGCGAAACCAGACTATCTAAACCCACACGCCACTGCGACACCAGTTGGTGACATGGTCGAGCTGGAAAGCGTTCGCAAATTATTTGGGAATAATGCAGAAGACCAACCCATGATATCCGGCACCAAGTCAATGACCGGACATGCAATGGGAGCAGCGGGGGTGAATGAGGCCATTTATTCTCTGATTATGATGAAAGAGAATTTCGTTGCACCTTCAATCAACATCGAAAATTTAGACCCTGCTGCCATTGGCATGAATATTATTCGGGAAGCGCGAGATGCTGCCCTTAAAATGGTAATGTCGAACTCATTTGGTTTTGGTGGAACAAATGGGTCTGTGATCTTCTCAAAGATCTAGAATTTCCTCATATATTTAAAAACGCAATAGCCCTTAATCCTATGGATTGAGGGCTTTCTTTTGGAAATTCACCAAACTGATTCAATTCTCCCCTTCCCAAACAGTTATTATGATCATATAAAGGTATCTTTATATGTGCAATTCAGTATAGGGATGTTGTCAGTGAAAAAGAATTACTACTTTACGAGTGAAAGTGTGTCCGAGGGACATCCTGACAAAGTATCCGATAGAATATCAGATTCTATCGTTGATCTATTCCTTTCGCGCGACCCAGAAGCGCGTGTGGCTTGTGAAACACTAACGACAACCAACCTGATCGTGCTTGCCGGTGAGATGCGTATTGCAGATGACCTCATGCCATCTATGGAAGAGATCGAAACAACAGCGCGCGAAGCTGTGCGTGACATTGGATATCACCAAAAAGGCTTCCACTGGAAAACAGCTGAATTGATCAACCGACTACATGGTCAATCAACTGATATCGCCATGGGCGTTGATGAAGGTACAGGTGATTTTAAAGAAGAAGGTGCTGGCGACCAAGGTATTATGTTTGGTTATGCAACAAACGAAACACCTGAATTAATGCCTGCCCCAATCATTTATTCCCACCAAATTTTGAAAAAAATGGCAGAGCTTCGCAAATCTGGATCTCAACCAGAATTTGAACCAGACGCAAAATCACAAGTTAGCCTTCGCTATGAAGATGGACGTCCTGTTGGTGTCTCTTCTGTGGTTGTATCCACACAACACAAATTCGGTTTCACACCATCCGATATTCGTGAAATGGTACGCCCTGTTGTTCAAAGTGTTTTGCCTGAGGGTTGGTTTCCACCTGAAGAAGAATTCTATGTAAACCCAACGGGTAACTTTGTTATCGGTGGTCCAGATGGTGATGCAGGTCTAACAGGCCGTAAAATCATCGTTGATACTTATGGTGGAGCTGCACCTCACGGTGGTGGTGCTTTCTCCGGTAAAGACCCAACAAAAGTTGACCGTTCAGCTGCTTATGCAAGCCGCTACTTGGCTAAAAACATTGTTGCGGCTGGCCTAGCTGACCGCTGTACAATTCAACTTTCTTACGCGATTGGTGTTGCTAAACCACTTTCCATCTTCATCAACACTGATGGCACAGCCAAAATTGATGAAGCGGTAATTGAAGCTGCAATTCCAAAACTTATGGACCTGTCTCCACGCGGCATTCGTACACATCTTGGCCTAAACAAGCCAATCTATGCACGAACAGCTGCCTACGGACATTTCGGCCGCGACCCAGAAGCTGATGGTGGTTTCTCATGGGAAAAGACAGACCTAGTCGACTCTCTTAAAAGTCTGGCATAGAACGCTCTTCTAATTTTACTGGAAGACGGATAAAAAATAGCTCATGACGACGCCCGAAGATGAAAAGAAAAGCAATGGATCAGAATTTGGTCCATTGCGTACTTTCGGTAGAACGGGCGGACGTCCTTTATCGACACGTCAACAAAAATTGATGGATGAGCTACTTCCTAAACTCTCGGTCAATATAAATGATCATATTGCCAGTTTTGATCCAAACGAATTGTTTGAAGGAAAACCCAAAGAAATCTGGTTTGAAATTGGATTTGGCGGTGCCGAACATCTAATTGGGCAGGCGCAAAACAATCCCGATATCGGATTTATTGGCTGCGAACCTTTTCTAGAAGGTGTCGCCAAAGCTGTGACACTCATTTGGGAAAATGAGATTCCAAATATTCGGCTTCATGCCTATGATGCGCGCGATATTCTAAATGGTCTGGCAGATCAAAGCCTCGATCGCGTTTTTATCATGTTTCCCGACCCATGGCATAAAACAAAACACCATAAGCGCCGCCTCATCCAACCCGAATTTTTGGAAACTTTATCTCGCGTTTTAAAGCCCGGCGGCAAAGTAAGATTTGCAACAGATTGGGCAAATTATGCAGATTGGGCTTTGGAACGTTTTGAACAATCACCACATTTTGAATGGACAGCAACCAAGGCTGACGATTGGCGCATCCCCCCTGCTGACCACGTCACGACACGTTATCAAACCAAAGGTCTAGGAGATTGCAAACCCGTCTTTTTGGACTTTGCAAAAATCTAACCAGCCTTTTGGCTTTGCTGACCCATTTTCTTGAGTAATTCTTCTTTTCTGCGCTCTTCCGTTTTAGGAGGCGTAGCTGCAGGAGCTGTGCGGCGGTCTGGCCCAAAATAATCACCGACACGCACAAATTGGCGCTGTGTTTCACTCATACGCTCTATGGTTTTCCACAAACGCGCACGTGAGAAAGGTAGACACAAAATGCCATCATAACCCGAACGAACAATCATATTGATCAATTGCGCAGAGCTACTTCCTGTTACAAAAAACACCTGAGCAAACGGATCCCGCACTTTTTCTTCATTGCGAAGGGCAGAAATAATCTTTCTAGGATCAACACGGCTACTACCATTGACGAGTATCGTACCCATGCTGTGAACAGCAGATTGCTCCATCATTTCATCAGGGCTTGTTGCGCTAACAATATTGCGAACGCCATATGGTTTAAGCATGTCACGCTGCATGCGAACCAATTCAATGTTTTCGCTATATATCAATAATTGCTGATTTTTAGGGTCCCTTTTAGGGGCTTCAAATTTCTCAATCATAAAAAACCTACATTATTGTATATGCTTGTATCGAGAATGAACTATCCCTAATTTTGATTAACATAAGGTGTGTATTTGTTTACCAAATTCCTGTAACTACAAAATAAGGCCACTTATATTGAAATTACACTTCGAATTTTACTCGAAAACTCATGATTACTTGAAATATATTCCATATATCAACACCAGTTGGCCCAATTGCGTATACGGTGTCGAGGAAAATGGCGGCATGAAATATTCAATAAATTGTTTGTCATGACAGTTTAAATCCATCACTCGACATTCTTTAAAACATGGCGTATAGGGTATGCAAAGCTGAAATTAAACAGCGGCGGCCCTGGTAACTAGGCCGCCGCTTTTCGTTCCAGAACCCTGTTATTACCATCTAAACGGACTTAAATTGCGCGCATTATCTGAAATAGAAAAACGTATTCTCGATATTATCGAACCTGAAGCGACAAGCATCGGTTTGGAAATCGTACGTGTACGCATGATGGGTGCCAATACGCCCATTCTTCAGATCATGGCTGAAAAGCCCGATGGTACAATGGATGTCGAAGATTGTGCCAAACTTTCTCGCGCTATTGGTCCCGTACTTGACGTGGAAGACCCTATTCATTCAGAATACAATTTAGAAGTTTCTTCTCCTGGGATTGATCGCCCTTTGACAAGAGAAGGTGACTTTGCAAATTGGAAAACATACGAAGTTCGTATTGAATTAGGTATCCCTATTGACGGTCGCCGTCGCTTCCACGGCACGATCACTGATGAAGTGAATGGCATTGTTTCCTTGGACCTTAAAGATGGTTCAAAAGCTGAAATTTCTATCGTCGATATGGTGAAAGCCTCCTTGGTGATGAATGATCGCCTGATTGAAGAAGCCCAATCTCGCGGACAAGCACCCGAACTGGATGAAGACCAATTCGACGAATTTGAAGACGAAATAGACGACAACAATAATGCGAACCCCGACAATAATGTCGACGACGCGGCACAAAGAGAGGATGACTGATGAGCACCATCGGCGTTTCAGCAAACAAGCTGGAAATCCTAGCAATCGCAAACATATTGGCAGCTGAAAAGCAAATCGACAAAATGATCGTGCTGGAAGCAATGGCCGAGGCTATTCAAAAAGCAGCCCGTTCGCGTTACGGCCAAGAGCACGATATTCACGTTCACATCGACCCAAAATCGGGCGAGACGACGATAACACGTGTGCAAACTGTTGTTGAAGAAGTTGAGGACCCTGCTCACCATTTGTCTTTGGAAGAAGCCAGAGAAATTGACCCAAATGCTGAAATCGGCACAGAGTTCAAAGAAATTCTTCCGCCTTTCGAATTTGGTCGTGTGGCTGCTCAAACAGCAAAACAGGTTATCACTGGTAAGGTTAGAGACGCTGAACGTGATCGCCAATACGAAGAATTCAAAGACAAAGAAGGTCAGATCATCAATGGTATTGTAAAACGTGTTGAGCACGGCAATATCATAGTCGACCTTGGTCGCGGGGAAGGTATTATCCGCCGCAATGATGGTCTTCCACGTGAAAACCTCAATCCGGGTGATCGTGTTCGCGCCATTCTTTATAAAGTTTCCCGTGAGCCTAAAGGTCCACAGCTTTTCCTTTCTCGTGCACACCCAACCTTCATGGTTGCCCTCTTCTCACAAGAAGTGCCTGAAGTTTATGAAGGCGTTATCGAGATTAAAGCATGTTCGCGTGACCCAGGATCTCGTGCAAAAATCGGTGTGTTGTCACATGATGCATCTGTTGATCCAGTTGGTGCTTGTGTGGGTATGCGCGGTGCGCGTGTTCAAGCTGTTGTGTCAGAACTTCAAGGCGAAAAAATCGACATTATCCCTTGGTCAGAAGATGAAGCCACATTCATTGTGAACGCGCTTCAGCCTGCTGAGGTCTCTAAAGTTGTTGTTGATGAAGACGAAGAACGTGTTGAAGTGGTGGTCGAAGAAAGCCAATTCCCACTTGCAATTGGTCGTCGCGGTCAAAACGTAAGACTAGCATCACAACTCACAGGCTGGCAGATTGACCTAACAACTGAGGCTCAAGATTCTGAACGCCGTCAGAAAGAATTCCAAGAACGCTCTGGACTCTTTATGCGCGCGCTTGATGCTGATGAAATGCTGGCGCAATTGCTGGCTTCTGAAGGTTTTGAAAACATTGAAGAGATCGCTTATGTCGATCTTGAAGACTTCGCATCTATTGATGGCTTTGATGAAGCCGTTGCTTCTGAGCTTCAAACACGTGCACGCGAATATCTTGAACTTCTTGCCGCAGCGATGGACAAGAAGCGCAAAGATCTTGGCGTCACAGATGAAGTTGCCTTTATGGACGGTGTAACACCTGTCATGGCAGTTCGCTTTGGTGATGATGGTATAAAGACAATTGATGATCTAGCTGGCCTCGTACCTGACGATCTTATCGGTTGGAAAGAACCAGATGCAAAAGGCAAATCACGCTGGCAACCCGGCCTATTGGCCAAAGGGGAAATGACACGCGATGCTGCTGAATTATTCATTCTACGTGCGCGTGTTCTAGCTGGCTGGGTAGAAGCTGAAGTTCTAGAAGCCGAATTAGAAAAACGCGCAGCTGAATTAGAAGCTGCCGAAGCCGAGTTCGAAGGTGAACTTGGAAACCTAGAAGCAGCGGAAGCTGCATTCGTTGACCTGGAGGGCACATCTGATGACTCAGAACCTGCCCCGGAAACAGACGAATGATGTAGATCCAGACGGGAAGTCTGGCGCAGACATTGAGATAGAAACAGACACTGGTCCACCAAAGAGAAAAAGCGGTGGACCAAGTGATCCTATGCGCCGTTGTATTGCAACGGCGACAAACCAACCACAATCTGCTATGATCAGATTTGTGGTGTCTCCTGATGGCATGGTCATACCCGATGTCGCCGCCACCCTTCCGGGACGCGGCGCATGGGTAACTGCGACATCAGAAGCATTAGACTTGGCTATTTCCAAGAAAGCCTTTTCTAGAGCCTTTAAAAAATCTGTTCAGACAGATGCAACATTGACACAACAGACACACCAATTGTTGTTTCGACGCTGTCTTGATCTTTTGGGGTTCGCAAAACGGGCTGGAGACCTTATCTTAGGGTTTGATCAAGTCAGAGAAGAAATTCGCATGGACGAACCTTCTTGCTTGATTGAAGCGCTAGATGGCGCTAGCGATGGGCGCAAGAAGATTTTGTCTCTTGCCAAAGCCATTTTCGGCGATGACGAGCCTTCAGAGCAACCGATTATTGTCGGATGTTTCACTTCTGAAGAATTGGGCATGGCCTTAGGGCGTGAGCGTGTGATACATGCTATCGTCAAAGAGGGTCGATCCGCCCGTAATTGGATCATTGAGGTAGAGCGATTGGGCGGTTTTCGTCCATTGCGTCCGTCAGACTGGATGTCTTTGGCGGTTTAATTGATTTTTAGGTCGTCTCGATAATCGAACCGGCCACAACATGAAGAATTTGCATGAGCGACACTAAAGACGCGCAGAACAATAACAACTCCAATGCTAACGGCACACCAGCCGGTCGCAAACCCCTATCTGTGTCTGGCGGCGCAGGCGGCGGGACTGTGAAGCAAAGCTTTTCTCACGGACGGTCAAAACAAGTCGTTGTTGAGACTAAAAAGAAAAAGCGTGTAGTTGTACCCAATAAAAACGGTCGGCCTGGCGGGCAACCCAATGCCAAAGGCGGAAAGCCGATGTCAGCTGCTGCAGCCGCAGCCCGCAAACTCGGTCTTTCCGAAGAGGAGTTGCGTGCACGTCAAGTGGCTCTGGCACACAGAAAAGCTGCCGAAGAAAAGCGCAAAGCTGAACGCGAGCTATTGGAAAATGCTCAACGTCAACGCGTTGAGAAAGCCAAATCCCTTGAAGCCGAAGCACAAGAGCGCGTCGACGCAGATGTGCGCCGCAAGGCTGAAGAAGAAGAGCGCAAGCAAGCTGAAATTGATGCTAAGAAAGCAGCAGCTGAAGCAAGCAAGCAAGCCGCCGAAGAGAAAAAAGCGGCTGCCGAAGAAGAATCCATGGCAAAGCGTACAGCTGCGCCTAACCCAAAACGTGAAAAACGTATCACAAAACCGGACAAACCAAGTTCAAAACCGGTTGAGATACAAGCTGAAGGTCCACCACCTGATCCAGATGCACTTTCTGAACTTGGCGGACGTATCAAAAAGGCCCGTCCAGTTGGTGAAGAACCTGCTGAAAATCGCGGTAATAAACCTGCTCCATCACGTCGTTCACAACCAAAACGCCGTCAAGGTAAGCTAACCATAACAGCGGCACTTGGTGCCGATGAAGATCGTCAACGTTCACTTGCTTCATACAATCGTGCGAAGCAAAAAGAACGCGAACGCCGCTTGAAAATGGGCAAACAAGAGGCTGAAAAACAGTCTCGTGAAGTTGTCGTACCTGAAACAATCACGGTTCAAGAACTTGCTAACCGTATGAAAGAACGCGTCGCCGACGTTGTGAAATTCATGATGCAGCAAGGCGAAATGATCCGCGGGATAGACACGCTTGATGTTGATACAGCCGAGCTTATCGTCGAAGAATTTGGACACACAATCAAACGTGTATCTGAAGCTGATGTTGAGATCGGACTAGACGGCCCAACAGATGATGATGGCGACCTAAAAGACCGTCCACCCGTTGTAACAATCATGGGTCACGTCGACCATGGTAAAACCTCCCTCCTCGATGCTCTTCGTCAAACAGACGTTGTTGGCGGCGAAGCGGGTGGAATTACCCAACACATTGGTGCTTATCAGGTTAAATTGAAATCTGGTGACAAGATCACATTCCTTGACACACCTGGTCACGCGGCATTCTCTGCGATGCGTGCCCGTGGTGCCAATGTCACCGATATTGTGATTGTAGTAGTGGCTGTTGATGATGGGGTCATGCCTCAAACTATCGAAGCGATTAAACACGCTAAAGCGGCTGACGCGCCGATCATTATTGCAGTGAACAAATGTGATAAAGTCGACGCGGATCCAACAAAAGTTCTGACCGAACTTCTTCAACACGACATTCAAGTTGAAGCCATGGGCGGTGATGTTCAGGCAATCAACGTGTCTGCACTCAAGAAAACAGGTTTGGATGAGCTTACTGAAGCGATCTCTATGCAGGCTGAACTGCTTGAGTTGAAAGCCAACCCAGACCGTGAAGCCGATGGTATCGTGATTGAATCCAAACTGGATAAAGGTCGTGGTCCTGTTGCAACTGTTATTGTGCAACGTGGTACATTGAAACGCGGAGACATTCTGGTCGCTGGCGGTCAATGGGGTAAAGTTCGCGCACTCGTCAACGAACGCGGTCAACAAATGAAAGAAGCTGGCCCGACAGTTCCTGCCGAAGTGTTAGGTCTTGATGGTGCCCCTTCTCCTGGAGACCCATTCGTTGTGGTCGACAATGAAGCCCGTGCGCGTGAAATTACTGAATATCGCCAACGCATGCTGAAAGACAAAGCAGCTTCTGCTCCGGGTGCACGTGCATCACTTGAGCACATGCTTGCCCGCCTAAAAGATGGTGTAACAACAGAACAAGCTAAAGAAGCTCAGTTGGTTGTTAAAGGTGATGTTCAAGGTTCTATCGAAGCGATTACGCATTCCCTAGACACGCTTTCAACGGATGAAGTGAAAGCACGCGTCGTTTATGGTGCTGTGGGTGGTATCTCTGAAAGTGATATTCTACTTGCAAAAGCATCCGAAGCGCCAATCATTGCCTTTAATGTGCGTGCGAATAAGCAAGCGCTTGCATTGGCAGAAAAAGAAGGCGTTGAAATTCGCTATTACTCAGTGATCTATCAATTGCTGGATGATGTGAAAGCGACACTTTCCGGTATGTTGGCTCCAGAGCGCCGCGAAACATTCATCGGTTACGCAAAAGTGCTTCAAGTCTTCAACATTTCCAAACTTGGAAAAGTGGCTGGGTGTCTCATCACTGAAGGTGTTGTGAAACGCGGTTGTGGTGTTCGTTTGCTACGTGATGACATTGTTATCCACGATGGCGAACTTTCAACATTGAAACGCTTCAAAGACGAAGTCTCAGAAGTCCAATCCGGTATGGAATGTGGTATGGGCTTTGTTGGGTATCAAGATCTGAAACCAGACGATGTTATCGAATGTTTCGAAGTTGAAATGATCGAGCGTTCACTCGACTAGCCATCGAATTTTTATAGATTTAGGGCCGTAATTCATATGAGTTGCGGCCCTTTTTATTTGTACACACATCAATCGCCACGCTTCCACAGGAATATTTTCTACCTCCCAAACGAAATGTTTAAGTAATCAGCCTAGTTTGTTTACAACACATCGTAATACTGAGAGAAACATATGCCTGAAACAGAGGTCCCGCTTCGCCCCGATCACTCCACGGGTATTGAACTTTCCTATCGGGACCATATTTCCGCCTCGGGATATATTTCGCCTCAACAATTGAAAAAATTCATCAAAACAAGACGTTCCAATGGGTTGGGGCCAACAACTATTTATTATGCTGGCGTTGCTGCTCCGGTTATTTCTGCATCTACATTGAATTTGTTCGAAACGTTTTTCTCACAGTATAATATATCTGATTACACCGTCATGATGCTTTCCATGTTTTTCTCTGCAAGTGCGGGATTGTCATGGTTTTTGATTTTTAACAGGCTCGCAGAGCGTCAGAAATCAGCTAGAGATAATGAAATAACGCAAGCTCAGAGCTTTAAAATAGATGCTTCCGGCATCCTGCTTAACCGAAAAAATATTGAATCAAAGATAGAATGGCCGGCCATAGTGGACATTCGGACCACAAAGCACTACATCGCTTTCATTGTAGAAGGCGCAAATGATTTCTTTATACCTGTTGATTGGTTCAACGACCGTGATCAGATGAAAGAAGCCACAAATAAAATAGCTGCGCTAAGGCCGCCTCCTTTCAACACTTAATGCCGACCAAATTGTTGGAAAGGTATACCTCGCCAATCTGCAAACAATGCAAATTGTGCTATATCGTCCGACTGAAGAATTCATAGAAAGGTCCTAAAATGCCAAAAAGTAGATTTTCATCCGCCAAAGGACCCTCTCAACGCCAGCTTCGCGCTGGAGAGCTTGTACGCCACGCTCTTGTCGATATTTTGCTCAGAGAACAATTCAACGATCCAGCCCTCGCCGATGTTTCAATCACAGTGTCTGAAGTGCGCATGTCACCAGATCTTCAGCATGCGACCTGTTATGTTGCCCCATTAGGTGGTGATGAATCTGCACAAGAAAGTATCGTACACGGACTAAATCGTGCTAAGGGTTTCTTGAGAGGTCGACTCGGAAGGGAGATCGACATGAGATATACGCCTCAATTGCGCTTTTTGTCTGATGATTCCTATGCGGAAGCCGGCAAAATTGGCGACTTGCTGGCTTCACCTGAGGTCGCGCGTGATCTCATAGAAAAAGACGATGATGAATCAGAAAACAATATGTAGCGCCCTTTTCGTAATTCTTTTAGCCACATTAACTGCGTGTGCGACTGCCCCTGTCAGTGAGAATATTCTCGTTTCCATGCAGGCATCGAATTAGAAACCGGTATTTTATCCTAGATGATCTAAATGCATTGACCCTTGGTCCATGTATGCTAGCCAGCGCGCATAGCAATTGCACATCTGCTTTATACAACCAGATTTAACGAACACCCCCCATTCATGACGTCCAAGCCGTTAGAATGGCTTTGGAGACTCATATGGGACGTAAACGCAAAAAAGGTTTACCCGTTCACGGTTGGCTTATTCTTGATAAACCCGAAGAATTGGGGTCAACGCAGGCTGTCGGCAAAACGCGTTGGCTTTTAAACGCACAAAAGGCAGGCCATGGCGGCACGCTAGACCCGCTCGCCTCAGGTATTCTTCCAATTGCTTTTGGTGAAGCCACCAAGACAGTGCCTTATGTGATGGAAGCCATAAAAGATTATCGCTTCACCATACGCTTTGGCACATCCACGACGACACAAGACCGTGAAGGCGATGTGTATGCATCATCTGATGTGCGCCCTAGCCCGCAACAAATCGCAGACGTACTTGAAACCTTTATTGGTGAGATTGATCAGGTTCCACCCAAATTCTCGGCAATAAAAGTCAATGGCGAACGCGCCTATGATTTGGCGCGTGATGGTGAAGACGTTGAATTAGAAGCACGAAAAGTGCACCTCTATGCCGCTAAATTAGAAAATTGCCCCTCACCAGACCTTGCCGTTATTTCAGTTACAAGCGGGAAAGGCTTCTATATTCGCTCTTTAGCACGCGATATCTGTGCCGCTTTGGGAACAGAAGGCCATGTTGCAGCCCTTAGACGCACTAGAGTCGGAAGTTTTTTCGAAGAATCATCAATAACACTAGAAAAGTTCGCCGAAATCGGCGATAGAGATGCACTTGAGGCTCAATTAGTCCCGATTGAGACCGCGCTGGACGACATCCCGGCGCTGGCCATCAATGGGGAAGACGCTTCAAAGCTTAGGCAAGGTCGCGAAATCGTCCTTTTGCCACACTTGGTTGAAGCTTTCAAAGAAAAGCGTCGCCCTCGTATAGTCAACGGGGAAGACGCCTCTCGGATCGCTTTAGCAAAAGAAGGTGAAAAGGCAGTCGCTCTTGGCGAAGTTCGTGCGGGTCGGTTTGTGCCGGTTCGTGTATTTAACTTTAATATGGAGTAACACGATGTCGATTACTGTTGAGCGTAAAGCTGAGCTAATCAAAAAGTTCGCCACTAAAGAAGGCGACACAGGTTCACCAGAAGTACAAGTTGCGATCCTTACAGACCGCATCACAACTCTGACTGAGCACTTCAAAGAGCACAAAAAAGACAACCACTCTCGTCGCGGACTCCTGAAAATGGTGTCTCAGCGTCGTAAGTTGCTAGACTATGTTAAGTCTAAAGACGTGAACCGTTATAAGGTTCTCATTGAAGAATTGGGTATTCGCCGCTAGGGCGTGCCCATTCATCCGCCGGTCCTCGGGACCGGCGGTTTTCGTATGTAGGAAAGAAAAAAATATATGTTCGACATTCAAAAAGTTACTATCGATTGGGCAGGCCGCCCTTTGACACTGGAAACAGGTCGCATTGCCCGTCAAGCCGATGGTGCTGTTCTTGCCACTTATGGTGAGAC
>NZ_JBZXVU010000017.1:101795-129771 GCF_058892565.1 Hirschia sp.
ATGGTTGCTGCTTCTGCTGCGCTAACAGTTTCCGGTGTACCTTTCATGGGTCCAATCGGTGCAGCGCGCGTTGGCTATAAAGATGGCGAATACATCATCAACCCAACACTTGACCAAATGGCTGACACGCAGCTTGACCTTGTTGTCGCTGGTACACAAGACGCCGTGATGATGGTTGAATCAGAAGCTAAAGAACTTTCTGAAGAAGTTATGCTTGGCGCTGTTATGGCTGGTCACGAGAGCTTCCAAACAGTTATCGATGGCATTATCGACCTTGCTGAGCGTTCTGCGAAAGAGCCTTGGGACTTCCAACCAGAAGACAAATCTGCTGAGCTTGCTAAACTTGAAGAACTTGTTGGCGCTGACATTTCAGCTGCTTACAAAATCAAAGAAAAAGCCGAGCGCTACGCTGCTGTGGGTGAAGCCCGCGAAAAAGCTGCAGCACAATTGGTTGCATCTGATGAAAATCCAGACGGCTGGAGCGAAGCTTTCTTCAAAGGTATTTTCAAATCCCTTGAAGCAAAAGTTGTCCGTGGCGACATCATCAAAACAGGTGTGCGTATTGATGGCCGTGCTTTGGATCAGGTTCGCCCAATCCTTGGTGAAGTGTCTATCCTTCCGCGTACACACGGGTCTGCCCTCTTCACACGTGGTGAAACACAAGCAATCTGTGTGGCAACACTAGGTACGGGTGAAGACGAGCAATTCATTGATGGCCTAGAAGGTACATCAAAATCAAACTTCATGCTTCACTACAACTTCCCGCCTTACTCTGTAGGTGAAGTTGGACGCATGGGCGGTGCTGGTCGCCGTGAAATCGGTCACGGTAAATTGGCTTGGCGTGCGCTTAAGGCTGTTCTTCCAACAAATGAAGACTTCCCTTACACACTTCGTCTTGTATCTGAGATCACTGAATCAAACGGATCATCATCAATGGCGACTGTTTGTGGTAGCTCATTGGCAATGATGGATGCGGGTGTGCCAATCACACGTCCAGTATCTGGTATCGCTATGGGTCTTATCAAGGATGAAGACGGTATCGCCGTTCTTTCAGATATCCTTGGTGATGAAGACCATTTAGGTGACATGGACTTTAAAGTGGCTGGTACGACTGAAGGTCTGACATCACTGCAAATGGACATTAAGATCGCTGGTATCACAAAAGAAATCATGCAGACTGCGCTTGAGCAGGCTAAAGGCGGACGTGCTCACATCCTAGATGAGATGAACAAAGCCCTTGATGGATCACGTGATGATGTGTCTGGAAATGCACCACGCATCGTGACAATGCAAATCCCGACTGACAAAATCCGTGATGTTATCGGAACTGGTGGTAAAGTTATCCGTCAGATCGTTGAAGAAACAGGCGCGAAAGTGTCTGTGGAAGACGATGGGACTGTTAAAATCGCTGCGGTGGACAAAGAATCTATCGACGCGGCTTACAAATGGATCCACGGCCTAACTGCTGAGCCTGAAGTTGGTGAAATCTACGAAGGTAAAGTTGTTAAAGTCATGGACTTTGGTGCTTTCGTAAACTTCTTCGGCGCAAAAGACGGTTTGGTTCACATCTCTCAGCTTGCTGAAGAGCGCGTGAAGCAAACATCTGATGTGGTCAAAGAAGGCCAAACTGTTTGGGTTAAACTTCTTGGCTTCGACGATCGCGGTAAGGTTCGTCTTTCCATGAAAGTGGTCGACCAAGAAACAGGAAAAGAAATCGCCAAAGAAGGCGACGACGCTTAAGACTAAAAGCGACTGTCATCCCAAACTTGATTTGGGATCCACTTATCAACTGAGATTGGCTCTTCAGCTCGAAAACGAAGATTAGCCAATCTCAATGCCAGACGAGATCGGCAAGTGGATCCTGACTTTCGTCAGGATGACAAGCAGTGATTGAATATTGAAAACGGCCGTGTCAGAAATGATACGGCCGTTTTTTTGTTGGGGAGAGTTACTACTCAAATTTAGATTCTGGTCTTCCACTGGCATCCCATATTTGTTGAGCCCATTGGAAAAATGGTGTGTCTTTACGAAAATTTTGTAGTGACTCTAGTTCAATTTTAGTGGGGGTTAAGTCCGGACTATCTAGTGTACCATCAATTAATCCCAGTAACTCTGGAACTTCATATCTAGGTTCCGAAGTTACACACGCTTGAAATTGAAACTCCAAATTCCCTCGTATTTGCAATCCATGATCTTCATGTAACTCATTGAGATACACAATTGCATTTATCCTCTGCGATCTCTCAAAAAGTTCGCTTGCAGCATCTCGAAGACAATTTTGGACTTCATCATTGTTGTTTACTATCCAATCCTCAGGAATAATTACAAAAATAACCGCTGGATTTTCAGAAGGTAGTTGCTTTCGTTTTTTATGAAGCGCATTCGAAATGCTTTTGACTGAAAACCTATCGGACGTCAGCGCTGTAACTTCACAATTGATTATCCGATCATCTTTTGTAGACACGAAATCAAAATCTCTGCCTTTCACTCTGACTTCTTGCTGAAAACTAATTTTATAGCCAAGCGCCTTCATCATTCCCGCTGCAAATGCTTCAAAAAAGACTGACCGTACGTTTTGATAGTGTAGTTTTCTGCAGAATAAACCGAAACCTTCACAATCGTACAAATTGAATAGTGTATCCGCGATTGATGTGATTCGACTTTGATATTGCCAATTTACAGGTTCGTTATTGATCGGTCTTTCGAAGAAATCATCGTTTGTAAATGAAGTTGGTCCAATTCGATAACATTCAACTATCACCAATTCTGCAACAGCAGAAAAGAAGACATTAATTGGTTCTCCATCTTGCTTGAGTTTAGTTGCTACATTTTTTACCGCACGTTTCACTCGATCTGAATTCAGATCAATCGGTATTTCATTCAACGTTTTGATCGCATGCTTTCTTTCAGCGTTCTTACGCGCTTTTAATGCTGCCGTTTCCTTACGCCTTAAGTGACGATTCATCAAAAGTCCCTCAAACTAATCCATGTAGCAATGTAAGCTGTATTAAACACGAATAAACCACCCCAGCCCCTCCCCAATTCCCAAACATACAACGCATACCAAAGTCGATAGAATTCGAGATGATACCCTGACGCGCTGCGTCGGGCATGACAGACGTGTTTTGAAAGGCCTCACGCCATTCTGTGTCATCCCGAGCTTGACTCGGGATCCACTTTTCAAAACAGATTGGCGTTTCAAATCCAACGCACGCATCCAAAACGAGAGCATTTTTCTTAAACATCAAAGCCAGCCTAAGCTGCATAATAGATCCCAAATCAAGTTTGGGATGACAGGTGTTGTCGCGGACATGACGGCCTCCACTTACCAAGATGTACGCGCTTTTCCCACCCTATAGTAAGCCTCACATCATTCCCGCGACACAACAAAATCACTCAGGGCAAAGGTCAAAATACAGATCGCGCCAATGCGGGTTATCACTTTCTATCAGCGAAATTTTCCATCGCCTTTGCCAATTTTTAAGCTGCTTTTCGCGCTTGATCGCTGCCTCAATATTGTCAAACCATTCAACATAGACGAGCCGGTTAACCGCGTATCGCTTTGTATAACTATCCACAACACCTTGTTTATGTTCCCAAATGCGGCGCGCAATATTATTGGTCACACCAATATAAATCGTGCCCTGATCCTTGGATGCAACAATATAGATAGCATAGCTCATAGATAGAACATTATGAGAACAAATTATGTAGGACAAGTCTAAACTTATCCCCGCCCCTCAATCAGAAAAGCAAATCTTATTCTTATCCAGATCCCGCACATAAGCAGAAAAACGCGGGCCGCGTTGATTGGGTTGGCCTTCGCATGTGCCGCCAAGATCAATTGCTTTTTTATAAAGGCGTTCCACTTCCGCAGGCGAGCCAACACTAAAGCCAATCATGCTGCCATTGCCATGTGTGGCAGTTTGCGCATCAAAGGGAATAGCCAGAGCAAAGGCAAAATCCTCGCTTAGCCAATAGGTCATACGATCACTTGCCACCATTTTATTCATCTCGGCATCATCAAAAAGTGAGTCATAAAATTTAACGCCAGCATCCATATTATTCGTGCCAAGCACCACATAGTTCAATTTCATCTTGGTATCTCCAAACCTTAAATTGCCCCGTAAAACAGTGGAAAATAGATAAACCAGCCAATTACCAACCCATGTCAGTAGTGTTTTAAAGATCTCAAGATTGTGCTTTGCTTATTCGTCAGCTATCGCTGCAATATTCAAAACAATTTTAAAGAGCCTTCCCTCATGAACAAACCTTATATGATCGCAATTACGGGCGGATCAGGCTCTGGAAAATCCACGCTCGCCCAAGCCCTGCTTGATAAATTGGGCGAAGACAAAGTCCTGCTTATGGGCGAAGATAATTATTACAAACCGCGCGAACACCAACATCCAGATGCGCCTTTATGGTCGATGAAGGAAATGGAAGAACGCGTCGACTTTGATGACCCTGCTTCCAAAAATATGGATATGTATGAAGCCCACCTCGTCGCGCTTCGCCAAGGCAGAACAATCTCTCAACCCGTTTATGATTTCACCAAGCATGACCGCATTGATGGCGCAGAAAAAGTGTTATCACCGCGCCCAATCATTGTGTGTGAAGGTGTGCATACGCTCAGTGACAAGTCTTATTTCAACCTGTTCGATCTGACGATTTTTGTCGAAACACCTGCCGATTTACGTTTGGCCCGCCGCATTGAGCGCGATGTAAACGAGCGCAATCGCGAACTCAATCGTGTTTTAGCGCAATATCTAAATTTCGTGCGCCCTGCCCATGCGCAATATACTGAACCAGCCAAATTCCTCTGTGATCTCATCATCAAAGATGAAGGCCCGCTGGCGGCACAAGTTGGCTCACCCAATGCGCGCGCTGAAGCACGCCTACTTGCGCCTTTATGGAGCTATCTCATCGAAGAAGGCATCATAACAAGCTAAGGCACGCTTTAGCAAATGCTAGACAAAGCTTTTCAAGGCCTCAATATCATTGCCGCGAATGGCATTTAGCGCCTTAGAAATGCGCTCAATCGGCCAGTCCCACCAAGCAAGTTCTAAAAGCGTATTGATTGTCGCCTCATCAAAGCGCTGACGCACAATCTGCGCTGGATTACCAACAACAACGCTGTAAGGCGGCACATCCTTGGCGACAACCGCCTTAGCTCCAATAATAGCCCCATGACCAATGCTCACCCCCGGCATAATGGTCGCGCCGCGTCCAATCCAAACATCATGTCCAACCACCGTATCGCCTCGCAAACCATCGGTGACAGTGGTCATATCAAATCCATTTTTCCACCCTTTTCCAAAAGTGTGAAACGGAAAAGTAGAAAAGCCAGTCATGGCATGGTTTGCACCATTCATGATAAATTCAATGTCTGTGGCAAAGGCACAAAATTTCCCAATGATGAGTTTATCACCAATGAAATCAAAGTGATATTTCACGCAATGTGTTTGAAAATGCTCAGGGCCCTTCGGGTCATTATAATAGCTATACTCCCCCACTTCGATATTGGGGGATGTCACAACAGCTTTTAAAAATGCCGTATCCCATATCGGTCGCAGGGTCAGCGGGTCAGGTCCCAATTCATTGTTTTTTGATCGTGATGCTGGCATGAAAATGATCTCAGGATTTAATCAAGTTTTGGCCGTGCAATATACGCTGTATTTTTCAAAATCTCGCGCCCCGCTGGCTTGCCATGGCTTGGAATAACAATCTCACTTTCTGGGAATGCATTTGCTGCATTTTCAACAGCCTTTGACCAATAGCCAAGATTTGCATCATCGATATTGCCCAATGAAGCCGTCATTCCGGGGCGGATCATACACCCGCCAAACAATATGTTATTCACGCTCTCATTGACCACGATATTATCTTCGGAATGCCCACCGCCAGGGTAGAGAATCGTCAGCCCTTCCCACTCAATCTGGCTTCCAATTTCAGAAATATTCAAAACATTTTTAGCCGGCATTAAACCGCGCTCAATCGCCAATCTATTTGTTAAATCAGTGGCAAAGGTTTCAACCCCCAATATATGCAAAGCGTCCATGCCGCCCATTTTATCGCTGTGTGCATGCGTATGAATGGAAGCCCGTATCGGCTTTTGTAAGGTATCTTTTGCCCACGTAACAATTTCAGCAGTTTGCGCATCATTCCAAGCCGTATCAATAAGCACGCTGTAATTGCCGCGCTCAATGATCAGTCCATTTGTACGGATATTTCCCCATGGCGGCACAACTTTATAACCCGTGTGCATCCATACGCCCGTCCCGAGTTTTACAAACTCTACGGGCTTTTCTTCAACACCTTCAATTTGTGTCGTTTGCTCAGACTGTTGGGATAAAACAGGCACTTGATGCATGCACCCTGAAAGGAACACAAAACTTGAAAGCAAGGATATTCCAATCAGGGTGTAACGCAATTTTTCTATTCCTCAGATGGCTCAGGCACACCTACAACATGGAAACCTGCATCTACGTGAAGCACTTCACCCGTGATAGAAGCACCAATAGGAGACAATAGATAAAGAGCGGCTCCAGCCACACCTTCCATTTTTGTATCTTCACCCAAAAGAGACATATCACGTCCAGCAGACATCAGAGACTTAGACCCTTTAATACCCATCAACGCCAAAGTCCGCATTGGTCCCGCAGAAATCGCGTTCACGCGTACACCCTGCTTACCCATATCGCGGGCGGCATAGCGTGTCGCCGCTTCAAGACCAGCCTTCGCCACACCCATCACATTGTAAGATGGAATAACACGCTCAGACCCAAGATAAGTTAAGTTGATGATAGACCCACCCTCTTCCATCATTTCAGAAGCACGGCGACATACATCAATGAAAGAGAAAACAGAAATATCCATCGCACGCGCAAAACCTTCACGCGTTGTGTTGTGAACCATGGAACCTTTCAGCTCATCCTTGCCAGCATAGGCAATTGCGTGAACAACGAAATCCAACTTGCCGTATTTTTCTTTGAGTGTCGCAAAAGCTGCGTCCATCTCATCATCATTTGTCACATCCGCTGAAATCATCGTGTCCATGCCGATGGATTCAATCAGGGGACGTACGCGGCGCTCCAGAGCTTCACCTTGATAAGTAAAAGCCATTTCCGCACCCTGTGCGGCCAATTGCTGGGCAATACCCCATGCAATGGAGTTTTGGTTTGCGACACCCATGACCAAGCCACGCTTGCCAGCCATCAAGTCACCTTTAGGGAAGTTCCAGTCCGCCATATGGGGATCTCCGTCGAATAAAAAATCGGTTGAATTAACTTAGTAATAATTCGTTACAATACGTCAACCACAAGCATTCCCTGCCCGCAAGCACACGAACCAACCAAAACCACATCACAAGCCCAAAAACGCGAGACTAAAGCAACACGAAAACCACAGAAGGTCATCACACATTCCGCACTCAATGACACATCTGTCGACAATATCTCCCGATAAATTTGCGTTCCTACAGACACTTTTAGTCATAGCAAAAACCCCATCTTAGCGTCGAGAAACTACAGATTAATATTTGACAACGTTATCATTTGATGGCCTAGTCAACCCAAAAATCGCCTGGGGAGGTAAGACATGTTTTCAGCACCAATACTCTTTACGATCATCGCGATCGCCACACTCTTATTTCTGGTTTTGAAAGTAAAACTCCCCGCATTCATCGCTTTGCTCATGGCGAGTTTAGGGTTTGGATTATGTGTCGGCATGACGCCCGACAATGTAATTGAAGCCGTAAAATCAGGCATGGGCGGCACGTTAGGCTTTGTTGCTATTGTCGTCGGACTTGGCGCTATGATGGGAGTATTGCTCGAACAATCTGGTGGTGTGCAGGCAATATCCACCACTGTCCTCAAACGATTTGGAGCTGACAGATCTCAATACGCACTTGGTCTTATTGGATTTATTGTCGCCATCCCCGTTTTCTTTGATATCGCCTTCATCATATTAATGCCCGTTTTGATGGGCTTACAAAAATCAACCAAAAAGCCACTTGTTTTCTACGCAATTCCCCTCCTTGCAGGCCTTGCCGCAACACACGCATTCATCCCGCCAACCCCGGGCCCAATCGCCGTGGCCGACATTTTAAATGCAGACCTTGGATGGGTCATCGCATTTGGGGCTATTGCAGGCCTGCCAGCCACCCTTATTGCGGGGCCAATTTTCGCAAAAAAACTCGCAAAAATGAAGGAATTTCAAACACCTGAAGGTCTATTTGATACAAGTCCGGATACCCCGATTGAAGAGATTAAAAATCCAATCGGGTTTATGGCAGCGATCTCGACCATTTTGATACCTCTTGCGCTTATCCTCGTAAGCACACTTACAAAAATGAGTATCGACAACACACAAGAAACGCCTTTGTATATTGAGGTCATTCTCTTCACCGGACACCCTTTCATCGCCTTGTTAATTGCTTGTCTTTTCTCATGGTATTTCATCGGAATTAGACGCGGTGTAGACGCCCCCACCTTGAATACAGCCATGGTAAAAGCCCTAGAACCAGCAGGAATTATCGTACTCGTCACTGGTGCTGGTGGCGTGTTTAAACAAATGCTTGTTTCATCAGGAGCTGGTGCAGATCTAGCAGCCCTATTGCAAGCCAATGCCTTGCCAATTGTTTGTTTTGCTTTTGTTATTGCGGTTATTGTCCGCGTTGCTCAAGGCTCGTCTACTGTTGCAATGATAACCGCTGCAGGGCTTACAGCACCCGTTGCTGAAACAATCGGCATACAAGGCCCACAACTCGCCCTGCTCGTTATCGCAATTGCTTCTGGCGCATCAGTGCTTTCACATGTCAATGATTCAGGTTTTTGGTTGGTCAGTCGGTATTTAAAATTTAGTGAAGCACAGACCTTAAAAAGCTGGACAGCGTCCACAACGATACTAGGCGGAACGGCGTTTCTGATTGTGTGTTCGCTATGGATTATAACCTAATCCAGCAATAATCATCAGTACACGGATAAATTAAAATTATAGATAAAAACATCATATTCTATATTTTGACAACGTTGACAAATAAGCCGTACTTGTGAATAAATACGGCGAAATATTAATTTGATAAAAGATAGGGGTTTGTGTCGGAACCAGAATTTGAAACAGCTTTCAAATAATGGAGCACATATAAAAGCATGAAAATTTCTTTGAAAAACAGCCTACAATCAGCTTTATGTATTGCAGCTTTAACTGGATGTACCGCACTCTCCGGCGCAGAAAACCCTAGTGCTGCAAGTCAAGCTGAAATGGTCGCAGCTAGTAAAGTTACACAAAATGACGCGGCAATGGCTTGTCTCTCTGAGCGCGCTAAAAACCTATTAGCCGTTATGAGCGTTGAAGAAAAAATTGGGCAGCTGCATCAGGCTGCCGGTGGACGCAGCAAAAACCTCAATTCAAAACTGACACCTGAAGAATTAGACAAGGTACGGCGCGGCGAAATCGGCTCCTATCTCCACGTTGCTGGTGCAAAAGAATTAGGTGAATTACAAAAAGTCGCTATCGAAGAAAGCACTCATGGCATTCCGCTTCTGTTCGCAATGGATGTTGTGCATGGATATAAAACTATCTTCCCTGTTCCCCTTGGTATGGCAAGCGCATGGGACCCTGATATTTGGGAATCAGCTTCCAGAATAGCCGCCGAAGAATCAACAGCTTCCGGCCTTCACTGGACATTTGCCCCTATGGTCGACATTGCCCGTGATCCACGCTGGGGCCGTATAGTCGAAGGTGCTGGTGCTGACCCCTATCTTGGTTCAGTTATGGCTGTTGCTCAGGTCAAAGGCTTTCAGGGAAATGACCTTGCCGCTGGAAACACAATGCTCGCCACCACAAAACACTTAGGTGTTTATGGAGCACCTACAGGTGGGCGTGATTATGGAACAAGCGACGTATCTGAGCGCACTGTCCAAGAAATTTACATGCCCCCTTTCTATGCTGCGAACGCTGTAGGAAGCGGCTCCTACATGACGGCATTTAACGATATTGCCGGCATACCAACGACAGCAAATGAAGAACTCGTGGACGGCATTTTACGCGAAGACTGGGGCTTTTGTGGCATGATCGTCAGCGATTGGAATGCCATTGACGAATTGCGAAACCACGGCATCGCCGCCGACCGTCCACATGCTGCTGCACTCGCGCTTAAAGCCGGTGTCGATATGGATATGACGAGCGAAGTTTATAAAAATGATTTGGCTGAAGCTATCAAACGCGATCCATCATTGATGGCAGACCTTGATCTAGCCGCCGGCCGTATCATTACAATTAAAGAAAAACTTGGACTATTTGATAATGCCATGGCTTATCATGATGAAGCACGAGAAGCTTCGCAATTGCTGACACCAGCTAGCCGCGCTGAAGCCAGAAAAGCAGCGCAAATGGCTGCTGTTCTTTTGAAAAACGACAATAATGCGCTTCCGCTTTCTACTGAACCCCAAAGAGTGCTTGTCGCGGGCGCTCTAGCGCAAGATGCGCTAACTCAGCTTGGCTCATGGCGTGCACGCGGTGATGTTAACGATGTCGTCAATATTATTGATGGTCTAAAAAACAACGCCCCTGAAGGCATAGAAATAGATTATGTGGTCGGCGCTGATCCATATAATGACGATGTTTCCGGCCTATCAGACCTGACAGAAAAAGCAGCAAATGCGGATCGAATCTTACTCGTATTAGGTGAGCATTTCGACCTTTCTGGTGAAGCGCGCAGCCGCTCCGACCTAGAAATTCCCCCAAGCCAGCAAGCTATGCTGCAAGCGGCAATTGATACAGGAAAACCTGTTTCTGTTATTCTTGTGACCGGACGTGCACTTGCCATTCCTGAGGTTGATGCAGGCGCGGATGCAATCTTAAACATCTGGATGGGCGGTATCGAAACTGGAAATGCAGTGGCGGACCTTGTTTACGGAAAAGTCTCCCCAGCAGGTCGTTTGCCGATTTCTTTTCCGCATAAAACCGGACAAGCACCATTCACTTATTCAGAAAACCCCGGTGGTCGTCCAGCAGATCCAGACATCACCAAAGATACTAACCGATTTATGGACCTGCCAATCACACCGCTATATGCATTTGGTCATGGCTTGAGCTATTCCAGCTTTGAATACAGTGATTTAAGCGCCGCATCCAATCAGGTGACTGCCGATGGCTCCATCGAACTTTCAGTGCAAGTTACAAACACCGGTGATGTTGCGGCCGATGAAGTTGTTCAACTTTATATGAGAGACAAACTTTCTTTCGTTGCGCGGCCTAAATTGGAATTACGCGGCTTTAAACGCATTTCGCTTGAACCAAACCAAACCGCAAATATCACATTTACGCTTTCTCCACAGCAAGCGGCAGTCTACAAAAGCAGAAATAATTGGGCGGTTGAATCGGGTGAACTGGAGTTTTTCATCGGTCATTCTGCACAAGATTTAACATCTAGTCAGACTATTGAAATAACAACGAGCGCAAAAAGCAAAATCCCTGCTGCGGCCATTGAAACAAAAGTGAGTGTCTCTAAATGATCTCCAGAAGAACATATTTACTTGGTAGTGGCGCGCTCGCCATCGCTGCATGTACAGCCGCAAACTCACCTGTTGAAGACAACGGCCTCGTCACTTTGGAAGCATTTGACCCTGATTTTGCAAAATACATTGCGCCAGATGCATCTGCAATCAGTCTATCAACGGGCCATCAATGGTTGGAAGGCCCAGCTTGGGATTCCAACCGTGAAACTTTGTATTTCACTGATGTCCCACAAAATATTGCTTATGCTTGGAACCAAGCAGATGGTGTTTCTACTTTTCTAAAACCATCGGGTTCAGATGTAACAGCAGAAGATGGTTTTCGCGAACCCGGCGCAAATGGACTTTGGTATGAGGATGGTGACACCCTCCTCATATGCAATCACGGTAAACGCGCACTTGAACGCCTCGACTTAAAAACAGGCATACGCACACAATTAGTATCTTCTTTCGAAGGTAAGAAATTTAACAGTCCAAATGATGTGGCTAAAGCAAAAAATGGTGATCTGTTTTTTACTGATCCCCCTTATGGCCTTACCGATCTAGATGCGTCTCCGCTTAAGGAAATGAAGGCCAATGGCGTTTATGTTCTAACCTCCGAAAATGAAATTTATCGCTTGCTTGATGATATGACTTTTCCAAACGGTATTGCAGTCTCTCCCGATCAGAAAACCATTCTGATTAGCCAATCAGATCCTGAAAATCCTATCGTCAGAAATATCACGATTGACGAAAATTATGCTGTCGTGTCAGATTCTGTGTTCTTTGATGCCAAAGAATATCAATCAGAAACCAGCCCGGGATTACCTGATGGCATGGCAATGGTGAGCGATGGTGCCCTCTTCGTTACTGGACCTGGTGGCGTGTTCTTATTGTCACCTAAAGGTAAAGCATTGGGACGCATCAATACTGGGAAAGCCACAGCAAATTGTGTATTTGGAGAAGCCGGCAACACGCTTTTCATCACAGCTGGCGATAGCTTGCTAAAACTACCAACACTTTGTCACGCCTAATCAAAAATCTCCAATTTGTCCCTGAAGTAAAATTCGCATAAGCTACCTCAAACCAGATTGGAATTGAAAACCGATTAGATTCCAGCGATTAAGAAAGCATTTGCATGGACAAACGGTCTGATTCAATCGCGTGGCGAACCATGATCGGTTACGGGGTTGGAGATTTTGGCCTCAACATATACTGGAACTCACTCTCATTAATATTGATGTTCTGGTATGCTGATGTTGTGGGTCTTCCCCCAGCAATAGCAGGTGTTATTTATTTTGTCGGATTGCTATGGGATGCAATCTCAGATCCGATTGTTGCCTATTTCGCTGAAAGAACGCGAACAAAATACGGAACTTACCGGCCCTATATATTATTCGGAAGTGGACTCTTGGGGCTAGTATTTGCAATGCTCTTTTGGATTCCTCCTTTCAAAGGAAGCCTTTTGATCGCATCTCTATTGATCACACATATATTATTTCGAACTTGCTATACTTTTGTAGCCGTCCCCTATTCCGCTCTATCTTCTAGATTGTCCTTTGACAGTCGAAACCGGACAGTAATTTCTGGCGTCCGCATGTTTTGCGCATTTAGCGGTATGCTTGCCGTTTCACTTTTGTGGTTTCCATTGGTTAGATATTTCAATAATGGTGAAGAAACGGAGCCAAACGGCTTCCTCCTCGCAGCGACATTCGGCAGCATCATTGCGACCAGTATGCTGCTCATTTGTTTTTTCAATACCAAAGAACGCCGCCCCCCCGGAAAAGACCAACTACCAACCAAGAAGTTACTAGACTTCATCACCAGCACAATTTCCAACAAAGCACTCATGCTCATGCTTTTGGCAATATGCTTTCAATCTGCTGGCGGTGCGAGTTATTTAATCCCGCTCACTTTCTTTATTGAAATCAATCAATCAACATTTGCATCAAAAGAGGCAATTCTGACAGTTTCAGCCATTGCGATGTTGGCAGGCGTCCCTGTATGGACAATTGCTATCTCCAAATTTGGTAAGAAAATCGCATGGCTAGCGGCGACTTCAGTTGTCACGCTTTCTGGTATATCTTTAGCTTTCATCCAATTGCCTCTCATTCATCGTATTCCGCCTGAGATAATAGGCCTTGGATTTGGGAGTAGCGCATTTGGTGTCCTAGTATGGTCATTCATCCCGGATACTGTTGAATATGGGCAATGGACATCAGGCGTCAGAAATGAAGCAGCAGTATTTGGCTCGGTCACACTCGTTCAAAAAATTTCCAGCGGCATGACAGGCTTATTTGTCGGTATGATGCTGTCTTATCTAGGGTATGATGCCCACCTTGAGACCCAATCAACGCCTGTGGTTCAAGGGATTCGCTTATTTATTTCTCTCTTACCCGGTCTCTTATTATTTATCTCCACCATTGTCATATTCATAATGCCTCTAAATAGACGGCGGCATGCAAATATTATCAATGAATTATCAAAATCCCGCCAATATGACGGTTAAAACGCAGTGTGTGAGGATGTTCTAATGAACGGTCTACCCCCCAAAATGAAAGATGTGGCAGAACTTGCTGGCGTCTCTATAAAAACAGTCTCTCGCGTTTTAAACAATGAACCGCACGTCAAAGACGAATTACGAGATAAAGTCAAAAATGCTATAGAAGCTCTTGGCTATGTACCCAGCGCCAATGCGCGCAGCCTGCGAAGCAATCGCGGCTACAAGATTCACTATATTATGCACAATAATCGCAGTAATTATGTGAATTCTATTCAGGCAGGCACCATCCAAACCTGTCAGGACCATGGGTATCAATTGGTTGTGTCAATGCTGAAAAATATTGATGCAATGTCCGATGATGAAATAGTGCAGCGTCTAGAACGCCTACCCGCACACGGGGCACCCGATGGAGCTGTGCTTGTATCACCCCTTTCCAATCATCCCAAAGTCAATGATATCCTTAAAGGCATGAAAATCCCAATCGCACGTATTGGCCCCAATGACATTGAAGATGATGAATACGATGTCAAAATAAACGAACGTGAAGCCGCCCAAGAAATCACCGAATACCTAATCAAACTTGGTCATCACCGCATTGGTTTTATACGCGGTAAAGAAGATCAAAATGCCACGCTCGAACGCTATAATGGCTATGTTGATGCGTTAAAAGCGCATAAACTTGAAATTGACCCTACGCTAACACAGCCAGGTAATTTCGAATTTGAAAGCGGTTTCACTGCGGGTAAACATCTACTAACATTGTCTAATTCACCTTCTGCGATCTTCGCATCAAATGATGACATGGCGGCAGGTGTGTTAAGTGCTGCTCACCAATTGGGGGTTTCTGTTCCTGACCAACTCTCTGTTGTTGGTTTTGATGATTCAGAACTAGCCTCAAAAATTTGGCCTACTCTAACAACTATTCGCCAGCCCCTCTTGGAATTGGGAAGCGTTGCAACTGAATTGCTGATCGCAAAATCCCAAAACACAAAAGATGTATCTACAAAGAATTTTCTTCCTCATAAACTCATCATCCGAAATTCAACCGGGCCTGCTCCGGCATAAAGTAGGAAGCTTTGAAAGCTGCACATCTTTAACAAGCGGCGTGACAATATGAAGAAAGAAGTAATGGTGCACCCAAGAGGATTCGAACCTCTGACCTCTGCCTTCGGAGGGCAGCGCTCTATCCAGCTGAGCTATGGGTGCAGACTTGCTGGACTATTTGGCATTTTCCGTAAGAACAATCAACACGTCACAGCAACCAAATAAGTTTTTGAGGTCGATCCCTCAAAACGGTTGATGTGACATGTTGTTTATCAAACTATGCGTTTGACTCATTGTCTGCGAATGCTTCTGCAGAATTACGTACCATCGTCAAAATTGACTGACGTAATTTCGGATCAGGAATCGATTGAAATGCAACGACAAGGTCAACTGCATCAGCATCGATCAACCCCGTCAAAGCTTGATCCTTATCACTTTCGGCAAACGAGCGATTCATCGCCTCGTCCATTTCCTCAACACCCATGAAGAAATAACCGATTGTCGTTTCAAGAACGCGTGACATTTCAAACAGCCGTCCCGCTGAAATTCTATTCACGCCCTTCTCATATTTCTGGATTTGTTGAAACGTTAACCCCAGAAGTTCCCCTAACTTCTCTTGACTAAAGTTTAACTCTCGTCGTCTCCAGCGAACACGTCTTCCGACATGTTTATCGATTGAATTTGGTAACTTATTCTCAGACATTCAAAACACTTTGTAAAACTACTGCCCCACAACAGTAGACGGGAATATGTAGGGATTACCCTAGCTCAATGATCTTTTTCCATAGTAAATCGTCTAAATTGTCAACCTAAAGGTTCAATCTCTTGGCAAAGTAATCCAACAAATTAAAATTAACAGAATCATTCCAATTGCGAATACATCTCTATATTTACTATACATCGTCGGTGGCAAAGCGTTCGGAATGTGTGAGTCTAGTATTCGCGACTTCCAACCTTTAGGATCTTCTGGATATATTTCAAAATCTGGTGCGTGTGCTAAATCAGTCACACGCCCATAACCGTCCACCATCCCTGAAATACCGCGAGATGCAACCCTCGCCATAGGCAACCCTTCTTCGATTGCACGATATTTGGCGTGTTCAAAGTGCTGATATGGTGCCCACAACGGTCCAAACCATGAATCTATCGAAATATTGACGATCCAGTCGGCTCGTTCGAACGCCATGTCGGATTCTACACCGCTAAATTCTGTTTCAACATTTCGCTTTGGAAGAAGCCCTGGAAACAAAGCTTCATAGCAAATCAGAGGCTGAAAATCAGGAACCCCTTCCACTGATAAAGGCGCTGGCGGTGGTCCTGCATGAAAACCTGCTTCCGCTATTTGTTGTAAGGCACCTATACCAATACGCGAGGCTAATTTACGAAATGGAACCATTTCTCCAAAGGGAACCAGACGGTGCTTTTTGTAGATTGCTTCTGCCACGGGACTTTCCGCGGACAAAACAGCCATTGAATTATACCAACGTTCAGGACGCTGTGTTCTATCTACAAAACTCGTTCCGACAATCAAACGACGCGCGCCCAAAGTTTCAGTGACAGGGTCTAAAGCATCGGGATACTGCAATAGTGCATATGGAACGGCCCCTTCCGGCCAGATCACAATTCTTGGATTGTCGCCCGTGTCTGGTTGAGTCAGTTGTAAGTAACGACGTAAAACCAGCTTTCTAATTTCTGGCTTGAATTTTTCGCTTTGCGGCACACCAACATCGACGAGTCGAACTTCCGGTCCAACGCTTTGGCTAGTTGCATCAGATAAACGATGTGAGCCCCAGCCCCAAGCCGATCCAAAAATGACTGCAACTAAGATAATAGGCACGGAGCGTCCCACGCTTCCCATCTTAGTACCCACTTGTGTGCGGCCATCACAAAGGGCTGCAGGCGCACTAAAAAACACAAGTGTGAGAAGACTTAACCCCCAAACACCGAAGACGGAAGCTGTCTGAGAAACAGACCCACCCGGTGCCCAAACCATGGCTGGAATATTCCAAGGAAAGCCGCCAAATAAATGCCCGCGCGTCCATTCAGCAATAAATAAAGTCAGGGCAAAAAGCATAACGCGCGCCGGACCGGGAACCCAGAAATTAATCGCCAAGCGCATAATAACCGCCCAGATAAATGCCAAGCCTAATGGCAAGAGCATCGACATCCAGACAAGTGCAGCATGGGCTTTTGCATCGACAAGAAACGCAAAAGCGACCCAATGAAATCCAACCCCAAATTGTCCAAAAGCAAACAATAAAGTCCGCGCAAACACGGCTGATCGAGGTTTTTTCTGACGAGTCGCCCCATCAATCATCCAAACCAAAGCGACCAATGATATCATCATCATTGGCCAGAAATTTAATGGCGCAAATGACAAATTTGATAGAGCACCGAAGACAAAACAAGCGACTAATGCTGGTGTCCCACTTAAGCCATTCAGAAAATTATATGGCACTGCCAAAAAATTCCCGCTTGGCGCGAACTCCTCACCAACAGTCTTGAACTTCTCAAACATAGGCATCCTCAAATATGCCTTAGCTTACCGCCTTGGCCGACTCTTTTATGCCTGCTGTCGTAGCAGGTGAATGGGTTGCTCCGCAACGGACTCTCAGCTTTTTGATACGTCGTGAATCTGCTTCTATAACCTCAAAAGCGACATTTGAAGGATGCTGAACAATTTCCCCCCTATGGGGAACTCGGCCTGCAAGCGCAAACACCAATCCGCCCAGCGTGTCTATCTCATCCTCATAGTCTGCTAGGGCAAGAGAAAGTTCAGATTCTTCTTCAAAATCTTCAATTTCAGCCCGCGCATCCGCTTCCCACACACCCGGCGCTCTTTGTTCAAAATGCGCTTCTTCTTCATCATGCTCGTCTTCAATATCTCCGACAATCTGCTCTACCAGATCTTCCAAAGATACGAGACCATCTGTCCCACCATATTCATCAACCACAAGTGCAAGGTGAATTCGGCTAGTTTGCATTTTTACAAGAAGATCAGGCAAACGCATGGATGCCGGAACAAAAAGTATTTCCCGCTTTATCTTAGCAAGCAGCTTTTCATTGCTCATGCTATCTACGCCGTCGCCGCTCGCAAGTTCAGCCACAAAGTCTTTGATGTGAACAAGACCGATCGGATCATCGAGAGCTTCGCGATAGACCGGCAGCCGCGAATGAGACTCCTCAGTGAAGATTTTCAACAACTCTTCAACAGTCGTCTCAACCTCAACAGCTTTTATCTCAACTCTCGGGATCATGACATCTGAAACTGTAGCTGTTTCAAACTCGGCCACCCTCAATCGCATTTCTGAGGGGGACGGTGTCGTTGAACTGGATTCATTTATCGTTTCGACGTCTTGGGTCGCACGATTAGAACCAGAAAACAAATTTCCTAATTTCGAGAAAAGCCCGCCGTTCCTACGGCTGATTTCCTCGCTACTCGAATCATCATCGGGCATGTCTATGCCGCATCTCCATATGGGTCTGGTAGTCCAAGCGGCGCAAGAATTTGTGCCTCCAACCCTTCCATTGTGTTCGCTTCATCATCAGACATGTGATCATAACCTAAAAGATGCAAGAAGCCATGCACCAAAAGATGCATAACATGCAATCTAAAGTCACGTCCAAGTTTATCTGAATCTGCCTTTGCAACGTCCAGGCCAAGCGCAAGATCACCTAGAAAAGTCTGCATCCCGGGCATTGATGCACCTTCAGCCGGAAAAGACAGCACATCGGTTGGCTTATCCTTGCCGCGCCACTGGGCATTCAAAGTCTGCATTTCTTCATTATTTGTCAGAAGAACTTCAACCAAACCGCTCTCACCTGTTTTCTGAGCGGCAGCCTCAAGTGCCGTCTCGATGATTGCTTCACAATCATCAAGCGCGACAGACCAGCCATCATCTTCGATTCTCAAATCAACTGATAAAATAACTGGATTATCAGGCATTGCGTCCATTCTCGTCATCATCATAAGCTGTGACAATACGGGCAACAAGATCATGCCTAACAACATCTTTGGCTGTCAGCGCAGTCTGCGCAACGCCTTCAACACCTTCCAGAATTCGCATTCCATGCGCCAAACCTGATGGTGAACGGTCTGGTAAGTCAGTTTGTGATGGATCACCCGTCACAACCATGCGTGAACCACGCCCTAAACGCGTCAAAACCATTTTCATTTGTGGAATTGTTGCATTCTGCGCTTCATCAATAATGACAAATGCATTTTTCAGCGTCCGTCCCCGCATAAAAGCAAGCGGAGCCACTTCAATTTCTTTGCGTGCCTTGCGGCGCTCTACTTCTTGTGCACCAAGCAATTCATTCAATGCGTCCCAAATTGGAAGCATATAAGGATCAACTTTTTCTTCCAATGCACCCGGCAAGAAACCCAATTGCTCACCCGCCTCAACAGCCGGACGTGCGACAATTAAACGCTCTCTCTTACCCGTCTTCAATTCAGCGGCACCCACCGCAACCGCAAGAAATGTCTTTCCGGTTCCTGCAGGGCCCGTTCCAAAGACAAGTCCCGAAGCATCATCACGAAGTGTTTTCAAATATGTGCGTTGACCCGGTGTTTGCGGCGTGACTGGCTTGTTCAGCCCAGCAATAATTTCACCGCCACCAGATGCCGTTGGTAAAGCATCATCTCGCACCAGACGGATGACGCCCTCCAATTCAAAGCCAGATGGATCTGCACCAGCTTCTACGCGATCAGCAAAAGCTGTCAGCGCCTGCTCGGCAAGTTTAGGGCCCTGCCCCTCACCATCAATGCGAATTTCTCCGCCTTGGCTTTCCACTTTCAAATCAAAATCGGCGAGATGTAATTCAAGTACCTGTAAATTATGATGTCCCGGACCGCATAAATCACGCAGACGTTTACTGTCTTCCAATTTAAATATGCGAGATGAACGATTTGCAGATTTCGCTCTATTTTTTGAAGCTGTTTTTTTAGTGCTCAAGCCCTAATTCTCTTCCTTTGTGGTTAGCACACCTGTGAGTGAGCTTAATGTTGCGCCAACAATCTCAACATCGACAATCTTACCTATCAAGTGCTGCGCATTTTCGACGTGAACTGATTGTAAATAAGGCGACTTGCCCAATGCTTGTCCCTCAAGTTTACCATTATGCGTAAACAAGACCGGCAGCGTTTTGCCAATCTGATTTTTATTAAACTCTGTTGTTTGCTCGCGAATAAGCGCCTGCAAACGTTGTAAGCGCTCGTCTTTTACCGCTTCATCAACCTGACCAAACATTTCAGCGCCTGGTGTACCCGGGCGGCGTGAATATTTAAATGAATATGCCGAAGCATATTTCACTTCACGCACCAAATCCATTGTCGCTTCAAAATCCTCATCTGTTTCGCCAGGGAAACCAACGATAAAGTCAGATGCAAGCGCCACATCAGGACGTTGAGCACGAATTTGCTTCATCGTTTCAATGTAGGATTCTGCCGTATGGCTGCGATTCATAGATTTTAGAATTTTATTCGATCCGGCCTGAACAGGCAGATGGAAATACGGCATCAACACATCCAGCTCACCATAAGCTGTAATGAGATCCTCTTCCATATCTTTAGGGTGAGACGTCGTAAAACGTAGTCGTTCCAATCCACCAATTTTTGCGAGATGTCGCAAAAGTTGGCCAAGGCCCCACTCACCCTCTCCGCCATCAGGTGCAGCACCGTGAAACGCATTCACATTCTGACCTAACAAGGTGATCTCTTTGACACCTTGCGCAGCCAATCCACGCACTTCTGCAACAATCGCATCAACATTACGCGAAAACTCTGCACCCCGCGTGTAAGGAACCACACAGAAAGTACAGAATTTATCGCAACCTTCTTGTATGGAAACCAACGCTGACATGCCATCAGCATCACGTTTTATCGGCAAAGCATCGAATTTTTCTTCAACGTCAAATTCTGTTTCAAGCACATCACCGGTCTGACGTGCCACTTTCGCAATCATCTCAGGAAGCTTGTGATAACTTTGCGGGCCTAGCACCAAATCAACTGCCGGCTGGCGGCGCATAATCTCTGCGCCTTCCGCTTGTGCCACACACCCTGCCACAGCAATGGTCATCTTGCCGCCAGTATCTGCTTTCATGCGCTTTAATTGCCCAAGTTCGGAAAAGACCTTCTCAGTCGCCTTCTCACGAATATGGCAAGTGTTGAGCACAACAAGGTCTGCACCTTCCGGCGCATCTGTCGGGGCGTATCCAAGTGGCTTAAGAACATCCTTCATACGATCGGAATCGTAGACGTTCATTTGGCAGCCATATGTTTTGATAAATAGCTTTTTAGGGCTCGGTATTTGTGTCGTATCAGTCATGGGGCTGGGTTATGCCCTAAAACCAACAAAGACGCTAGGAGATTCCAAGCCCGATTTGTATTCAATTTTTTCGTGTGACAATCACAACGCAAAAGAAAATCAAATATCAGGATTATTTGTCCTTACTGTCGATCGGAACTGCATACAATTCAAGGCGGTGATCTACGAGTTTAAAACCAAGTTTTTTGGCAATTTCTTCTTGAAGACGTTCAATATCTTCATCAACAAACTCAATGACCTCACCTGTTTTCACATTGATCAAATGATCGTGGTGGCCCGCACCTGCTTCTTCATAACGTGCACGACCATCCCTAAAATCAAGACGCTCGATAATGTCATATTCTTCAAATAAACGAACGGTACGATAAACTGTTGCAAGTGAGATATTATCATCGATCACTGCCGCACGACGGTGAAGTTCCTCAGCATCGGGATGATCGTTTGCGTCAGATAAAACTCTCGCAATAACGCGACGTTGCTCCGTCATACGGAGGCCTTTTTCAATGCAACGCTTCTCTATCATGTCAAACCCTTATCCTACCTTAGAAACTGTATGCTCGTATCGCTATTAATTGTCCAGAGACCACCCATTATTCGTTACAAGTATATTTAGAAACCCTACAACTACTGCGATAATTTACCAAGTTTAGTACTATAAATGAATGCATCAACACGGCTATTATCTAATTTTCTGTAATAATTTTTCCGAATGCCTGTCTTTAAAAATCCAAGTTTTTCGTAAAAAGAAATAGCGCTTTCATTAGCTTTCGAAACTTCCAAAAACCAATTCTTGTCTTGATTATCAGCCCACATTTGATCAGCCGATATCAGCAATTTTTTGGCTAAACCCTGTCGTTGTTTTTCAGGATGGGTCGCGATCGTAAGAATTTCGATACTATCTACACTCTTCATCACCATCACAAACGCAGAAACTTGTCCTTGCTGTGTAATAAGCAAACCAGAATTTGCAGATTGCTTCAACAATTCTTCCATATCACCACTCGACCATGGCTTATCAAAACAATCGGCATGGATTTGCGCAATGGCTGGACAATCTGAAAGCTCTATCTTTCTGACTTCTGTCATTGAGATACTTTCACGTTTTTTCGTTGGAAACCGATAGTTTCATCGGCACAGCATCAGGCTCCCTCACATATTGGGGGTTTGCCCGTTCATTATTTGAGATCGAAACCGCCCACTTCGCAGCTCTTGAAAGTTTGGGAAACGCTTCCTCATACACAACGTCTTTGAGAACTGCCAAACCATCCCCAAAAACATGATCAGCTTCACCAACCAAGCCTCGCATCTGAGTAATATCAGCTTCGACAGGCTCTCCCGCGCGCTCACCATCAATAAAGATCTGCGCCCACCAGCTTAGGTCAGGTTCGCGTCGACGCGCAGGAAGCGCCACCAAGACTCGCCCCTGTGTCTCATCCGGCAAACTTGCTTCTAGACTGCTAATGCCAGCTACAGTCACATTTAGAGCCACCCCTAGCCCTCTAGCAAATGCGACCCCAACCCGCACACCCGTAAACGACCCCGGACCTGCAACGGCAGCGATACGCTGAATTTTATCAAAATCCAAACCTGCTTCTAAAACGGCTTGTTTTGTAATCAATGGCAAACGCGTATCATGACCATTACGCATAGGTTCTTTGACATGAGAGAGGCATTTATCGCCTTCCCATATACCAGCTTCACAAGCCTGCCCTACGGTATTAATCGCCAAAATTCGCATAGAATATCGCCTGATTAAGCCGCTTACATTGCAGCGGCTTCTACCGCTGTTACCTCTGGTACATAGTGGCGCAACATGTTCTCAATACCGCTTTTCAACGTCATCGTTGATGATGGACATCCTGCACATGCACCCCGCATTTGCAGCGTCACCACACCCGTATCAACATCAAATTTTTCAAAAATAATGTCACCACCATCATTGGCAACGGCTGGACGCACACGTGTTTCAATCAATTCTTTGATTTCTGCGACTATTTCTGCATTTTCGCCTTCATATACGACTTCTTCAACTGGAGCCGGATCACTATAATCTGCCATGACGGGCATTCCCGATACAAAATGATCCATGATTGCAGCCAGCGCTTGAGGCTTCAAAATCGCCCAGTCTGTTTCTTGTGTTTTTGTGAGAGCCACGAAATCAGCACCAAGGAAAACCGTTTTTACGCCCTTGAGAGTAAACAAGAAAGCTGCAAGCGGAGATGAGCCAGCTTCCTTCTCATTTAGAAATTCATACGGCGTCTTAGGAGACACTTCACGACCCGGAAGAAACTTCAAGGTTTCTGGATTTGGTGTAGCTTCGGTCTGAATAAACATGATAGGTCTCCTTTAAGAGTCCTGAAATGGCTCTTTTACAAACCAAAAACAAGTGTCTTTTCCGGTTTTTCCTACTGACACAGTGGGATATTAGTGGCTAGCCCCGCCCATTTCGTCCAATTCATCATCCGTCAAATTACCTGGGATAATCGTAATAGCCACGGGCCGTTCAGTAAGTGCCTTACCTCGACCAATCCTTGATACAAGCGGACCTGGCCCGGCTCGTCCTGATCCAGAACCAAGCACAATCACTTTTATGGTCTTGTCTTTATTCGTTATTCTGGAAATTGCTTGCTCGGGCTTGCCAATTTCGACAATAATTTCAGCTTCAATATCAATGCGATCTTTAATCAATCTTGCAATAGATTTTACCTCAGCCAAAGCATTATCCATCGCTTCTGTGCGCATATCTTCATCAAGGCCGCGCCAATGCCCCATGCCCGACACCTGAACCGCGCGCATAATGACCAATCCTGCACCCACGCGTTTTGCACGCATAGCTGCAAATAAAATCGCTGAAAAACACTCTTGAGTATCGTCAGCAAGTGTCAGAAATTTACGTGTCAGAGCCATGCCTGTATCAGGCTCCATCAATGCTATCTCGTCAAGTCCAGATTGATTCTGAGCAGTTTCAATTTGCAATGTACAAATCCTCCCCGGATTTGGTTTTGTCACTTTATATTTTTCCGAAATGTAACACGATTTTCAATTTAGGCGAGATAGAAAGCAATTAACTCTGAGACTCTACTGCTTCGGCAACTTCAAAAAGTGCCATTTCAACCCGATTTAAAAGTTGATATAGAGCGGCTGGATGAGACGCAAAAATCATTCCGTCAGCTTTTCCATTTGCAACCAATAAGGGTTTAAAACTTGCGGCCTTTTCCAGCTGAGAAATTGCTTCCGCATGTTCATTTTTAATGGATAGCCCCACGGGAGCCTGCATAATACTCAAAAACCGGTGCGCCACATAAGCGCGCGCTTTGGCTGTATAAACCGCTTCAATTGCAGATTTTTCAAACAATTTTCTATCAGGGGAATTAATAACGCTTGCTAATTCACCTGTTGACTGTCTCATCCAAGATATCATCAAGTCCACGCGCTCAGCATAGCGTTTGGACGTTAAAGTATCATCATAGCGATGTAACCGAACCCCGCCATTAAAGCTGATTAAAGCTTCACTTGCTGCCCGAATTTCATTTTTGGAGATATCCCGAGACAACAATAAGGCGACAGTATTCAAATCAGCGGCTGCACTACCGCCCAATTCTTCATTGACCAGTTCAGCATAATCACCAATCGCATGCCCAATTGCCTTTTGGTAAGCAGGCATAGCGGTTAAACGCGCCAAAGGCGACCAAATGGGAGCATCATTTGCCCACCCATGCTGTTCAACTTCGCGCTCCAGTAATTGAGCCCCTACCCCCGCCCAAGGCGAAGACCAAGTCTGCTGAATAGATTCTGGAAAGTTTAGATCATCGCTAATCTTATTGGCTTGCAACACCATAAATGGATAAGCAAGGATCAATACAAATCCAGTCGCTATCAATAAATAGCGTTTGAAAATTTTTGGTATACGAGATTTTTTAAGCGCTTCGGCCGTTTTCTTTTTTAAAGGTATAGGTTTCTTTATCTCGACCGGCGTCGGCTCTTCAGCGATAACTTCACTCTTTCGACTGAATTGAAGAACACTCATTAAAAAAACAACCTAAAAGACGAATACTGGCGCACTCAATAGGAACTGAGTGCACCAATTTTACAACGTCTCTAAAAATTACGTTTCATTAATGTTTATGTCCAGCATCTTTTGACACATCTGGCGTAGAAACTGTAAATAATGCACTTGCGGTTCGTCCAGATTCAAAAGTGAACGTCACATCAGCAGTGTCACCCTCTTTAACGTCATTCACACCGAAAATCATTAAGTGCAAACCTTTGGGCTCAAATACAACGGGCACGCCAGCTTTCACATCAACACCCTCTACTTTGCGCATCTGCATCATGCCATCTGACATTTCATGCGTGTGGAGCTCTATAGTTTCGGCAACATCAGATGAAACTGAAATAATGCGATCATCTTGCCCTAACACCATAGTGAAATACCCAGCCGTAACAGTTTTACCACCCAGAGGCGGACGAATAATTCCGTTTTGGATGTTGATCGCTGACTCAACGAGGCTCACATCAGGCTGACTTATTGTTGAAGACTCAGTTGCGGCAGACACATTCTCATCAACCTCATTGCTAGGCGAGCAAGCCGAGGCCAAAATCAACGCTGAACAAACTAAACCAAGTGTTTTTCCAAAAGTATTCCAAGACATTATTTAAAGCTCCATTATAGCTAGTCTATGTATGCAATTGTTCAAATTCAGGCTTAGTTTCCCCAAAACCCAACAATTTGACGTACCTCTTTCAAAATCGGATCTGCAAGCGCGCTCGCGCGTTCAGCGCCTTCTTCCAATACCGCATCAATCTGAGCAGGGTCGGCTATGTAATCTCGCATTTTTTGAGAAATGGGAGCCATCTTTTCAACTGCTAATTCTGCTAAAGCTGGTTTGAATTTTCCAAACCCTTCACCGCCAAATTCAGCAAGCACATCGGCGCTACTTTTATTCGACAAAGCGCCATAAATCCCAACCAGATTACGCGCTTCTGGGCGTCCGTCCAATCCCTCTACTTCAGACGGAAGAACATCAGCATCGGATTTAGCTTTTTTGATTTTCTTTGCAATCGTATCTGCATCATCAATCAAATTAATTCGTGACAATTCAGATGGATCAGATTTGGACATTTTCTTTGTCCCATCTTTTAGAGACATAATCCGCGCACCCGGCCCCTGAATAAGCGGTTCAGGAATTGGGAAAAAGTCCGGCGCATTGAAATCACGGTTAAATCGATTTGCACAATCGCGCGTTAACTCTAAATGCTGTTTTTGGTCATCCCCCACAGGGACATGTGTCGCTTTGTACGCCAAAATATCCGCTGCCATCAAAACAGGGTATGTAAACAACCCGACAGACGCACGTTCAGCATCTTTACCTGCTTTGTCTTTAAATTGCGTCATGCGTTCTGCCCAGCCCATGCGAGCGGTACAATTTAAAATCCAAGCCAATTCAGTATGCGCTCGAACCGATGATTGAGCGAACACAATGTTCTTCTTTGGATCAATTCCTGCGGCCAACCAAGCGGCAACAATCTCCCGAGTTTGACCCGCCAGTAATTTAGGGTCTTGAGGCACTGTAATCGCATGCAAGTCAACGGCACAAAAAACACATTCATGCGCGTCTTGCATATTTACCCAATTGATCAATGCGCCAAGATAATTGCCAAGATGAAGGTCTCCTGATGGTTGCATGCCTGAAAACACGCGTTCTGGACCTTGATAACCTGTATTTAAATCGCTCATCTAATTGCGCCTTTTAATTGGAAGAGAACCTAGCCTCTAACGCACAACAAGCCGCACATGCAAGCGTTTCAACACCTCGCTTCGATTAAGTTGCAGACCTACGCATGGCATTGCGAATTTCACGCAAAGAAACCGCACCCGTCACCAATGCTGCGATCCCATACAATATACCACCGACTGCAACCGTCGCGATTAACGCCAATATCTGAGATTCCCAAAGATATGTCTGGGTCAAATTTTTATAATCATTAGCAAAATACAGGAAGCCTCCCAGTATTCCGCACGAAACAAAGACGCGCAGCATTCGGCTAATCAACAACCCGCTAGGTTTGTAATCGCCCCGTTTTATCAATGTGAGCCATAGCATGGAAACATTCAGCCAAGCTGCAAAACTTGTCGCCGCAGCTAATGCAGGAAACCCATAATCACCTTGCCCACGTAGCCAGAAAAAAGCACCCGCACCCAAAACTGTGTTGACCAACACTGACACGACAGCAAATTGCATTGGACGTTTTGTATCATGGCGCGCAAAAAATGCTGGAGCCAACACCTTCACCAACACAAAAGCCGGCACACCCCACGCATAATGGATTAAAGCACTCGCAGCTAATGTTGAATCCGATGCATCAAACTGGCCCCGGCCAAACAAAGCATCAATCAAAAAGAACGGTATTATCGCCAGCGCCACAGCGGCAGGCAGCGTTAAAGCCATTGCCAATGAGATACCTTCATCCAGCGTCCTATGCGTGTCCTCAGAAGACCCCACCTTACTCATGGCACGGGATAATCTAGGCAATATCGCTACCCCAACAGCCACACCAACAATACCAAGCGGCAATTGATAAAACCGATCCGCTGAAGCCAGCCA
>NZ_JBZXVU010000017.1:129819-136031 GCF_058892565.1 Hirschia sp.
ACCATTCTGGGCTCATTAAAACTGAAGGCAGCGATCAACAAACAGATATTCATCAAAGTCGGCGCGGCTGCCGATAGCACAAACCGACCAGCCGCGTTCAACACACCCGCAAACAAGGCCGAAAGCGCCATACCCGCCAGATAGGGCATTGTTATCTGAGTGAGTAAAATAGACAGGTTGAATATGTCAGGATCATTACGATACCCAGCCTGTAAGACCATCATAATCCACGGCATACAAAACTGGGCAATAAGTGATAAAATTATTGTCACCGTAAACAACATGGAGAGCGTTTCTGTCGCCATCCGTGTCGCGACTTCATCCCCCTCTTCTGCCTGCGAACGCGTATATAAAGGAACAAATGCCTGCGCGAACGCTCCTTCAGCTAACAAGCGCCGAAACAGGTTGGGAAATTGCTGCGCTGTTAAATAGGCATCTGTAAGCGGGCCTGCCCCCAATTTTGCAAAAATCACGGCCTCACGAATAAAGCCCAGAATTCTGCTTCCAAATGTCAAACTTGATTGGACAAAGACATTGCGGGCTAAGCTCATATCAGGCCTATCTGTTTTCTGAAGTCTTCGCGCGCTTCAAGGCTCGCGCTGGTGTTCTTGGAGCCTCTAAATCACCGCGACGCAAGACTTCCAACAATTCTTTTGTCAGCAATGCTTCATCAAGGACACCTTCACCCTGAGCCTCAACATAGAAAACATCATGCACAAGCATTCCATAACTTTCGGCGTGAGCCGATTGAATGGACAAGCCCTGATTAACAAAAACATTTGCTATTTCTTGCATCAGGCCTTGTCGGTTGCGACCAGATAACTCAAGCACAATAGCATTATCAGATGCTTTTTTATCAATTGAAACAACTGGCTCGACGATAAACGCGGCTTGGCGACGAGAGGCCTTAAAATTATCATCCACCAATTCATGCTCAGGTTTTTCACCAGCAGCCACCGCTTGTAATGCAGTCGTAAGAAACTTCAATCGCTCTGGATCACCTTCACAAAAAGGCTCCCCCGAACTGGTTTGAATTTCAAAAACATCCAGCACTTTATCATTGCCAGTAGAGAATAAGCGTGCCGATAAAATATCTGCCCCTGCGCTCGTAAGTACTTTACACAAATCCGCATATAAACGCGCACGATCATCAGCAAAAACAAGAACTTGAGTGGCACTTAATTCTTTTTCTATTCTGGCGGCAGATATCGTCTCACCCCCAGATGTTGTTATCGTTTCAGCATGCCAAGCTTGTACATCTGTCTCAAAAGAAATCCAGTAAGCATCTTCCAGATTTTCAAAAGAAGCTGGCAGCTTTCCAATCTTTTCAAACAAAGCTTCACGTCCAAGGGTCGCCCTTTTGGCAATTTGCGCCTGCACAGACACTTCATCTGCCCGTCCACCACGAAGTGCAGCTTCGGTGGCGTAATACAATTCCCTCAGCAATTGGCCTTTCCAACTATTCCAAACGCCTGGACCAACGGCGCGAATATCACAAACAGTCAGTATCAAAAGAAGACGCAACCGTTCTACAGTACCAACTTTTTTCGCGAATGTAGACACAGTCCTAGGATCAGAAATATCCCGCCTTTGCGCGGTGTCACTCATTTCGAGGTGGTTTCCGACCAGCCATGCCACAAGCTCAGCCTCTTCCGGCTCCATGCCCAATCGCAAACAGGCTCCACGCGCCGTTTTGGCACCTTCAATCTGCTGATCACCTTGCCCTTTCCCTGTATCATGCAAAAGCATTGCAAGGTATAAAGCACGTCGATGCTGCACTTTAGGAAAGATTTCCGTCGCCAATGGATGTTCACTGACAAGTACATGGCGTTCAATATCATTCATCGCCTCAACGGCACGAATAGTATGCTCATCCACAGTATAATGATGGTACATATTGAATTGCGTCTGACCAACAATCCGACCAAATTCTGGTAGGAAATGACCTAAAACACCTGTTTCATTCATGATTTTCAGTGTTGTTCCGGGATGATGTTTCGAAGTCACAACATCAATAAACAATTCTTGAGCTTCAGGATCTTTGCGATAAGACACTTTCAATTCTTTGAGATTTTCTCGCGCGTTTGCAATTGCGTTTGGATGAATATCATATCCGCCTTTATCCGCGACCTTGAATAATCGAAACAAATTCAAGGGGTCATCCTTCACAGCGTCAGCGCTCGCATACGACACACGCCCCGCGTCGAGTACAAACCGCTTGTCATCAAGTAATTTTGGCACCGGTGCGGGCATAAATCGCAAAAGACCTGAAGGCTTCTTTTGTTCAATAGCTTCCAGCTTTGCGCACAATATACGCGTAAGCGCTCCCACTTCTTTTGCCGCAAGAAAATAGCGTTTCATAAAGCGTTCAACACCGCTCATGCCGGCCTTGTCAACAAAGCCCATGCGAGACGCAATTTCGGGCTGAAGGTCAAAACTTAATCTATCTTCAGCGCGACCCGCGACATAATGCAAATGGCATCTGACAGTCCACAAAAAGCGCGCTTCACGGCGAAATATTGCTGCATCAGATTTTGAAAAAACATGGTTTTTCAATACGCCGTTAAAGTTAGAACCACCATGAATGTATTTCGCCAACCAGAACAAAGTCTGCAGATCTCTCAATCCACCCTTGCTTTCTTTGACGTTCGGCTCCACGCGAAATCTCGAACTTCCCTCGCGAGACACACGACGATCACGCTCTTCTAGTTTAGCTTGTACAAATTCTGCAGCACGCCCTTCAACAATATCTTTTTCAAAACGATCATCTAATTCTTTGGCGACGTCTTTATCTCCAAATAACAAACGCTTATCGAGAATTGCTGTGCGTATTGTGTAATCTTCTTTAGAAAGCCGGATACATTCGTCGATCGTTCGAAATGCATGTCCTACCTTCAGCCCCAAATCCCACAAAGCATAGAGCATGAATTCAATCACACTTTCAGCCCAAGCTGTTTGCTTATATGTGCGTACAAATAGCAGATCGACATCTGATGATGGAGCTAACGCACAGCGCCCATACCCGCCCACAGCCATAACGGCCATACGTTCGCCCATCGTCGGATTGTTCGCCCGAATGACATGTACGGTAGTATAATCATATAAAGCGTGAAGCACTTCATCCATAACAGCCGATAAAAGGTTCGCTGTATCCAGACCATCTGCGCCTGCTTCTAGACGCTCTTGTGCAATCATCCGTCCACGGAATAACGCACCATGCAACAGATCAATCACGCGTTGGCGTGCTTTTGTACGATCATTCGCATGATCCATATGTGCAGCCGTTAACTGCACACGTAAATTTCTGGAATCAATAATATCTGAGATGCGCCATGCCCCCGGTTTGGAGCGACGCTGTACGGTTTTTTGTGTCGGGCTTAATTCTGTCATCCAGACTTCCTAGCGCTAATCTGACAATACGAATAGAAACAAATTCTTGATTAGGACAATTTTTGTTTCATTGCGTACAATATTTCCAATGCCTCGCGCGGCGTAATACCGTCCACATCGACATCGACTAGCATTTTTTCAACTTCACTTGGCACAAGGTTTGGTGCAGGTTCAGCGACAGCTGCAAATAGCGGTAAATCATCCAATTGGAACCCGCCTTTTTGGGCTTCACCTTCCAAACGTGACAAAACCTCTTCTGCCCGTTTCACCGCATCTCTTGGCATTCCTGCAAGCTTAGCAACTTGCACACCATAGGACCGATCTGCCGGTCCGGGTTTAACATCGTGCAAAAAGACCAGATCACCTTGCCAATCCTTTGCGCGAAGAGACGCATTCCCCGCATGGCTTAGCTTTTCAGCAAGGTCAGTTAATTCGTGATAATGGGTCGCAAACAAAGCGCGACATTTGTTTTTTTCGTGTAAATGCTCAACCGCCGCCCAAGCAATCGCCAAACCATCATATGTTGCTGTTCCCCGCCCGACTTCATCGAGTATAACAAACGCTTTGGGCCCGGCTTGGTTTAATATCGCTGCCGTTTCAATCATTTCGACCATAAAGGTAGACCGCCCCCGCGAAAGATCATCAGACGCACCCACACGCGAAAACACACGATCAACCAATCCCAACTCAAATTTCTGTGCTGGCACAAAACAACCAGCTTGCGCCATTATCGCTAGCAAAGCATTCTGCCTCAGATAAGTTGATTTACCGGCCATGTTTGGCCCTGTAATCATCATCAATCGCGCCGTATCACCGCCACTTGCATCCAAACAACAATCATTCGCGGTAAAACCATCGCCTGCTTTTCTAAGCGATGCCTCCACAACTGGATGACGCGCGCCTACAGCATTAAACTGAGTGCTATTATTCAATTGCGGGCGAATTGCGCGATTGTCTTCAGCCCACTGCGCCAGACCAGCCGCAACATCAATCGCCGCCAATGCATCAGCAGCCGCTCTCAATTTTGATGATAAGATTTCTGCTTCCAAAACCAGCGCATTGAAAATTTCCATTTCACGCGCTTTGCCCTCTTCTTCTGCCCGCGCAATGCGGCCATCTAAATCACCAAGTTCGGTTGTGGTAAAACGCATTGCAGATGCTAATGTTTGACGATGGATAAAGTCAGAAGCATGTGGACCATTTTGCATCGCAGATGCATTGCGCGTCGTCACATCAATAAAATATCCCAAAACTTTATTATGACGAATTTTCAAACTCGGAATACCGGTTTTTTCGGCATAATCAGCTTGTAATCCAGCGATGATTTTTCGGCTATCATCTCGCAATGAACGCACTTCATCCAGTGAAGGATCATATCCTGTGGCGATGAAACCTCCATCACGCGCCAACACAGGAGAATCTTCTTTTATCGCTGTTTCCAGTGTCTGTGCAAAAGCAGCTAATTCTTCTTGCTGCTCTAAATCTAAAACAATGCAAGCTTCATCAAGTAAGGATGGCAAACCCGCAATGCCTGACTTTAGCAATCGCGCTGCGCGGGCACCCGATTTTAATCCTAGCGCTAAAGCACGCAAATCTTTGGGACCACCCCGCCCCAATTGCAATCGCATACGTGCGCGTTCAATATCTGCACTATCTCGCAACGCATTACGCACTTCTTCACGTAAATCTCTATCCGAAACAAACAAACTTACTGCATCAAGTCGACAATTTATCGACACTAAGTCGATAAGAGGTCGTGACAAATTATCTGCCAAACGTCGCGCACCCGGTGCTGTGATCGTGCAATCAATCGTCGATAGCAACGATCCTTTTCGGCTTCCCTGCGCTGACACATCAATTTCCAAACTAGATCTCGTCGCTGGATCAATCGCCATAAAACTAGAGCTTAAATGCCGCTTTGGCGGATCAAGACGCGGCGTTTCTCCTGCTTGTGTCAGATGAAGATAATCCAACAGCAATGCACAGGCAGACAATTCTGCATTGGAAAAACTGCCAAAAGCATCAAGTGATTTCACACCCAATGTATCTTTTAATTGTCGCTCTCCAGATGCTTTATCCGCTTTGGCACCCGGGCGAGGTGTCACTGCTGTTTTTAAACTTTCTAGCATATTTGAAATCAGCGGCCGCGCCATTACGCTATCGCTCATCAACAACTCTTTTGGTGCCAGAGAAGCCAAGACCTCTCCAAACGCTTCCGGCGCTGTCTCAAACACCTCAAACCGCCCTGTTGAGACATCTGCTAAAGCAATACCTCCCTCAATTCCCCCAGCTGAAACACCTATTGCCGCAAGAATATTCGAAGAACGCGCATCTAAAAGAGAATCTTCTGTCAAAGTCCCCGGTGTGACAATTCGTACCACATCACGGTTCACGACACTCTTTGAACCACGTTTTTTTGCTTCTTCTGGTGTCTCCAGCTGCTCGCAAACCGCCACACAATGGCCGGAGCGGATCAATTTAGCCAGATAGCCTTCAGCCGCGTGAAATGGCACGCCCGCCATTGGAATAGGCTCGCCAGAATGCTGCCCTCTAGCCGTAAGTGTGATATCTAGGGCTTCGGCCGCGATCTGCGCGTCTTCAAAGAAGAGCTCATAAAAATCTCCCATTCTAAAAAATAATAGCGCGTCCTTATGACGTTCTTTAATCTCTAGATATTGGAGCAAAAAAGGGGATGGTGATTTTGACATGGGCGTGCACACTAGCCAGACTAAATTGCACCGCAAGGGTGACAAACCATCGAAATTGCATTTTATCACATTGGTGGGTTACTAAACCCATTTTATTCACAGCAGAATGACTCC
>NZ_JBZXVU010000018.1:0-10789 GCF_058892565.1 Hirschia sp.
ACGATATTTTTGACGCTGGTGCCGATTGTATTACACTTGGAAACCATTCGTGGGACCAACGCGAAATGCTTACCTATATCGAACGTGAACCACGTTTAATAAGACCCTACAACTACCCCCAAGGATTGGAAATCCCCGGACGCGGCGCTCACCTCTACACCCTGCCTGATGGTCGCCGTATCTATGTGATCCAAATACATGGCCGCGTATTTATGGACAGTCTAGACGACCCCTTCCAAGGCGTATTGCGCGCATTGCAAGAAGCCCCTCTCGGCGTAGTCGCGGATGCCATTATCGTCGAAGTTCACGCCGAAGCTTCCTCCGAAAAAGCCTGTCTGGCACACCTTATTGATGGTCAAGCTAGCCTTGTTGTCGGTGCCCACACCCACACACCTTCCGCTGATGATCAGATTTATCCGGGCGGAACAGCCTATATGACAGATGCCGGCATGTGCGGTGATTATGACAGCGTAATTGGCATGAAAAAAGAAATTATCATTCAACGTCAAACAACGCGCCTCCCAAGCCCGCGTATGGAACCGGCCGATGGTGAAGGCACAATGTGTGGTGTGTTTGTTGAAACTGATGATGCAACTGGCCTCGCGACCCGTATCGATCCCATCCGCATTGGTGGCCGGCTAAAAGAAACTTTCCCAAAGCTTTAGATCGCTAAACCACGCCTGTACGCACGTCGTATTTTAAAACGGCAAACGTAGCTGACGCTGGGTGGGAATAGATGTCACCTTACCAAAAGCATGGCCGAGGACAGATTCGGCCCGCAAGATTATTTGCGCTGAAGCGCCCGCATCTTCTCCTGCATCATGATGCTTGAACTTCAAGCCAAGTCGCTTTTTAAGGCTTGATAAGCCATGCCCGCCATTGCCCTTAAATTGTGGCCAAGCTTGCTGCGCCACTTTCACGCTATCTGTCCATGCCAATCGAGGCAAAGGCAAAGCATGCATCTGGCAGGCTGCATTTATCGCTAATTCATCAAAACGACTATGCTGCACCATTGCGTGTTGCTTCAAAAATGGCTGAAGACGTCCCCACACATCTGGAAACATTTGCGCGTGCCGAACAGTGTCTGCTCCAATGCCATGCAGTTTCGTATTAAATGCAGAAAAAGAAACGTCTGGATTCACATAGGTAGACCATATCAATATCTCTCCATCCCAACCCACACATGCCAAACCTATCTGACATATACTCGCACGATCATTATTGGCCGTTTCGACATCCAGCGCGATAAACCTATAATCATCCTCTGGTGGTCCCATGCTCATACATTCAGCTCTTTAATCGGATTAGAAGAAATATTATCAATACAGATCAATTGGAATTAGCCGAAACAACAGCCATAGTGAAATACCCTTCGCGCCGATCTATTTTAATTTTCGCCTTTTCAGCAGCGATACAATAACCGCCTCGTTTTTCATCAATAAATTCAGTGTCCAGATAACTCGAAGCGATAATTCTAATTTTGCCAGTATATGAAGGTACTAATTCAATCTGAAAATCGCTATGCTCTGGTCCGATGAGTATTATGGCTGAATACCCTTCTGGAATTGAAAATTCAGGTATTAATTCTGGGCTTATGTCTAAACCCAAAGAATTAGATGGTAGTTGCTGCGCATAAGCAGTTACCTGACATATAAAAGCACTTGTATCAGATCGAAACCCTATTTGCTCAGGGGCGACAATATTTGTATCTAAATTAGCAAGTAATTTTTCTATTTTTCTCGCCGAAAAAGTGTTCTTTTCTGCACATGAAAAAATCAAGGTTACCGCCCAAAATGCAGTTACCCAGACCATCACCCTCGATAACATTTTTTACCCCACACTCGCAGCTTAAAAGCAGGCTACATTGTTGCAAGTAATTGTCACTATCAATTTGTCACATATCTAAACAAAAATATTGCCCAATTTTAAATACAGCCCCCTATTGCGCCGCCATTTGACGGATGCTCGCCAATTGCTCAGGGTTTGTGCCACTGATTTCGAGGATTGAAATGGCCGATTGGAAATGTGCATCAATGCTCTCAGTTTCCCCTTGAGCCCTAGATAAATTTGCCACCATCACATGCGCATTCGCTTTCATGATGGGCGCATATTCTCCGTTATAATCTTTTAGCAATGTCAGATTTTCCTTAGCTGCCCCCATCGCGCTTTCGTAATCATCCAGCTCATAAAAGGCTTGAACGCGGCGCTCTAAGTCAGTGCTCAAGCCCGACACATCCACAGGCGATTGCATCCGCGCCAAAGCAAGGCTTTCATCCGTCGCTTGGATAACAAGACTGGCCACTGATGCACGAGATGCTAGGTTTGCAATCTGACGCAATGCATTCAATTGTCCATCAACATCATTGACGGACGCATAAGCATCAACAGACTGGCCCAGCATATCAACTGCCCCCTGCATATCTCCCATATAAGCAACATAATCAGACCGTGCGAGCAGCACCATGCCAAGACATGCGCCATCATCAGCCTTCACACATCGTTGCTGAGCATCCTCAACATAACCAAGCGCTTCTTCAGCAGTGCTTTGCATCGCGACAGCCTGCGCCAGTTTCATCAATGCCCGCACCTGCGTCGTGTGATCTTGCATCTGATCGGCCACAGAGACAGCCTCTTTGAGCAGCCTCACAATTTCAGCTTTATCCCCCATATCTTCGGCGGTATAAGATTGCGACCATAATTCCTTGACAATCAATTCTCTTGAATTGATTTTCTCCAGTGCGCTAATGGCTTGCTCATGGTGTAATAAAGCTTCATCAAACTCACCGCGCTCTCTGGCAATAATCGCAAGATGATTTAACGCCCCGCCTTCAATCAAACGCGATTGCATTTTATCAGCCAATGCCAGCGCTTTGCGGGCCATCGCTTCAGCTTCATCAAGCTTGCCTTCATTGGACAGCATGGATGTCAGATTGAGATAAGCATTGCCCTTTTCAGTCTCCATACCTGCGCGGTCCATCGCCTCAAGCGATAAGGCATAGTTTTCACGCGCAGCATCCACATCCCCCATAGACATATAAGCATACCCAATATTGCCCAGCGCAGCCGCCTCACCTTTTGGCAAGCCCAATTGCTTAGACAAAGCAAGCGCCCGCTTGGAATATGACATGGACTTCTCATAATCGCCCATCGCATGTGTCAGATTACCAAGATTGACCAAAGCCCGCGCGACGGCTTCTTGATCACGTTGTTTCTCGAAGATCGCTTTAACTTTGGTTAGTCCATCTAAAGCGGTTTGATATTCCCCTCGCGATTGCGCCATAAGCGCCAAATTGCCCAGCGCTTTTGCTTCCCATTTCTCATCTGTTTGGCCTGCACCCGTCAGTATGGAATTATACAAAGCTTCAGCTTCATCCATACGGCCCATACGCTCATAGAGTGGCGCAAGCCCGTTGGCAGCGTCTGGATTACTCGGAACCAATTTTAACGATTGCTCATACGCATTAACGGCCTTTGCAGTATCTGTTGCAGCAAACAATGCGCCCGCTTCGCTATAGCTTTGTGCCGCTGCATTCACGGCATCACCCGCAGCTTGCGCCTGTTTTGCCGCCACTTCCGCCAGTGAAAGCGCAGCTTCTTCAACATTACCAGCCGCCAAAGCTTCTCTTGCAGCAGCTTTCTCTACATCAGAAGAGCGAAACACAGCATTTACGGCATCTTTCAAAGACTCTGCGCTACGTGCATCCAAATCTTGCCCCGAAGCCGCCAACGCCGCCGCTATTTGTTCGGATACCAGTTTTTCAATGCGCGCATCATCATCCACGAGCAAATCTTTAATTAGCGACACATTCGCCGCTGCCACACCCGCCATTGCCAGAAACGAGACAAGCGCACCTCGCGTAATCCATTTGCGTTTCCACGGGATAGCTTTAGCCGCCCGCCCCTCAACGCGCGCTTTTACTGCTTCTTCTAATTCTTGAAATGCATGATGATCACGATTGCCGTGCCAATTCATCAGCATTTCAGTGTGAACACGGTCAAACGGTTTTGGAATATCACATGCCTGCAACATAACAGGGCATAATTTACCATTCACACGGGCATCATCAGCTTCGGAGCGCACCCAATCAGATGCGACTGCATTCTCCGTCCAGCAGACCACAACTGCTTTGGCGTCTTTTAAAGCCTTCTCGATAGTGATCTCATAACTATCACCAGGCAATAAGGAACGGTCCCACCAAACATTCAAACCAGCTTTGGTTAGCGCACTTGCAACCATTGCTGCTTTATCGCGATCTTTAGAGCTGTAAGATATAAAAACGTCAGTTTTTTCAGCAGTCGAGTTCGCAATTTCAATGTTTTTGGCGTCCGTCATGGTTTCTGTCCCATATTTAACCTAAAAAACGTCTAGCATTCACAATGAAGTGACGTAAGGACTTTATCAAGAATATAAGTTTCCCCCTTGAAGCGATTCACGGTCTGGGCTTTCTTAAAGCGACTGAACTGTATTGTTCAGTCTAGGCTTTTTTTGGTTAAGTCGTAGAGTATCGCCTAGACGTTTGAGGAGTTTGCGTGTCCGATAGTGCTTTGACAAAAATAGGTCGCTTCTGGTCATTCCTCACAGGTCACGGCGCAAGTCTTGTTGCTCTAGCAGGTTTTATCGTCGTCTCCATTATCGCCACTGCGATGGGGTTTTCAGATCTGCGCATGGCAAATGCAGGTAAGACCTCCCTCACCCTCGCAGAAGCCGCGCCCATATGGGGCATCACAATTTTTGTCGTCCTCACAATGGTAGCAGGCTTAAACGCAGCGCTAGGCGTCGGCATGAAGCCGGTCCGCGAGACGCCAACCAAGAATGACCTTTTAGAAAACCCGGACGCAAAACCAAAAACATTTAAACGCCGCATCATGCTGCGCATTCTTGCCTGCTTCTTTTACCTATTCTTCGCCTTCTGGTCTGTTGGATTTGGATATGGTTTCTTCTGGAAAGAATTGGCCGGTGAAGAATTTACCCGCAATCAATTTTCCGCTGCCATTGAAAAAGTCTCTACATCTGTCGATGCCGCCAATGAAGCCCTCAGCATTGTGGAAACATCCGTAATCGGCGCATCCACCACCGCTCGCGAGCGCGCAGACATTGAAGCCAGCCAAGGCGGCACATGTTCAAACCGCCCCAATTCCAAAGAAGGCGATGGCCCCCTCACCCGCGCACGTTTCGCCTTCGCCGATCGCGCCAAAGCCTTGCGGGATGATGTATCCGATAGTTGGATTGGCCGCCTCACAAATGACCGCACAATATTGCAGCACCGTATCAGCGCGCTATCCACAAACACCGTACCTTCAGGCGTCACAAACCCTGAAGAAATTGCGCTTTTAGAACAATTAGCCATTGCGCCGCGCTTATCCTCAACCGATAGAGAACGCGTCTTCACCCAAGTTTTTGATGATGCCCGCGCCTTTACTGCAAAAGCCAACGCCTTACGCTTATCAAATGCGCCGCTATTTGCTGACCGTCTTGAAACGCTCGCAGCCAATGTTGGTCCTGATCCACAAAACCCAAACCGCGCAGATCCGTCACGCACTAATGATTCTTCTTATTGTTGGGATACGGTCCTCACCGAAAAACTACGCGCTTCTGCGCAATCATTGCGCTCCCTCGAAGATATGAAAGCGCCGGAGTTTGAATTTACTGAAGGTCCAAAAGCGACACGCGCAGCTTTCTTCAATTTGGCAAAAACCATCACACCCCCTTGGGACAAAACAACAAATTTTGGTGAAAAAGAATTTATCGCACTTTTTGCCAGTATCGCCGTCGATCTTGGTATTATGTTCCTAACGCTCATACGCGCCATGATGGAAAACAAGGGCAAAAAACGCACAGCACGCCGGCCACAAATAATGCGCCTTGCTGATATTCAAGAAGCCAATAGACAAGCCGATTTTGGCCCCAGATAATGTGTTATAAAGTTTTGCTATTTCTACCCTTGAAACGGCCTAACTTTTTGTTCTGCTCTTTTTTGAACATATAGTTTTCCGTTTCCAAAGGGACATACACCTCTCCCTGAACATGGTTTGCAGATTCCTTGTTTTTTCCTTGCAAGAAAACACCATGTCCATGCGGCTGATCGCCAAACCATGCGCCAACCCATGTCAAAACATCATCAAACCCAACACCAAAACCAACCCGTACGCCATTGATAAACTGACCGCTATAGGTCTGGTCTCTGCCATCCACTTTCTGCGTCAAAATTCCAAACCCATGCGCATCTATGCCATCGGTTTCACCTTCATACAGAATATCCTCGACAAACTCTGTCTTTTTCCATTTGATCCGGCCCCAACACACACCAGCGGAATTTGGCTTTGTATGAGAAAACGACTTTCCCAATTCTTCGCGTGCCATAGCCGCCGCCTCCTCGGCGCGACGCTCTGAATACCGCGCTGATATAAAGGCCTGTCCTGCTTCATCAGTATAGTCTTCAGCATCAACAAGGCGCTGAAACTCAGTCCCAGCTTTTCGGGCAAAAGTCAGCGTATAGCGCTCCATGCGCGCTTCATCCGCCTGTTTTATACTCTCTTCTAATTCGACGAAATCAATATTGAGGGAATCCTCCCCCTCCTCAAAAATTTCCTTGGCGCGAAATGGCAGGCTCGGCATTCCAATCTGGCGCCCAATCACCCGCAGCAGCGTCTTCCACTCATCCTCCAACCCGGACATCGTCGCAGTGGTGATGCGAAATACACCTTTTGCAACCTGTTTGGGCGGATCATTATCAAGCACCACATAATGCGACCCGTCCGTTGTCGTGGGGTCCAAGATCATAAATGTTTCAGAACGTGCGCCCAGTAAAATCAAGTCAGGCGGAAAATGCAAAGAACTTTCGTCTATCTCTTCTGTTCGCACCTCAAACCGGCGCAGCCAGTTTAAAAACTCAACCATCAGCTCAGGATCTATATCATCACACATATATGTAAGTGGACGCGCTGTAGACATAAATTCACCTGCTTAAAATTGCGAAGACATACGAACATTAACCATGTTGGAAATTTACGCCCAAACAATGGCTCAGGGCTAGCCCTGATTTTCAATTGCACGCGCTAAAGTCAAATCAAGGCTACATTCCTGGACGCGGCTTATCATTTTTCGGCATTATTGACTCAAATGGCACGCGATCATTGCCCTTTGCGCCCTTGCTGGGCTGTTCTTTGTCGGCACTTCGAGTTGAATTTTTCTGATAACCATATTTGCGCAATAATCCGCGAAACTGATTATAAGACAGACCAAGATGCTCTGCCGTGTTTTTCTGGTGGCCGCCACACGCTGCAAAAGCATCATCAATCAGCCTTTGCTCAAAAGCCGCTGTCTGTTTTTCAAAATCAATCGGCGCATGCGAATTATGATGCTCCAGCGCTTCTCCAAGATAATCAATTTCCTCGGTCGGATTTTGTTGCTGCTTATTTTGTCCCTCACCGCCAAGCTCCACGGCAGGTCTAAACCCTGATACAAATGGATCAAGCGCATCCATATTGAGATTAACTGGCACATCTATCTCATGCGGCGCGCGCATCGCAAGGTCACGATACACGGCGCGCTCGGATGCATTCTTCAATTCGCGCACATTCCCCGGCCAATCATGCGCTTTAAAGGCTGCAATCGCGCCGCGCGAAAACCCCGGAAAAACAAATCCAAGTTCTCGCGCCATCTTGTTTCCAAAATATTCCGCCAGCTCCGCAATATCTTCACCGCGCGCCCGCAAGGGGGCCAATGTAATCACATCAAATGCCAAACGATCGAGAAGGTCGGCACGAAACCGCCCGTCATTTGCGCGCGATGGCAAATCAACATTCGTCGCGCCAACCACGCGCACATCACAATGCAAAACTTCCTCGCCGCCCAAGCGTTGAAATTCTCCATACTCAATCACACGCAATAGCTTTTCCTGCACTTCCATACTCGCCGTTGCGATCTCATCGAGAAAAAGCGTGCCTTTATCGGCCTGCTCAAATCGTCCCAACCGGCGCTTGGTCGCCCCCGTAAAAGCGCCCTGCTCATGACCGAATAATTCAGAGTCTAGCAAATCCTCAGACAAAGCCGCGCAATTGACCTTCACAAACGGCCCATCCCACCGTTTGGATAAGAAATGCACACGCTCTGCAATAAGCTCTTTACCCGTTCCACGCTCGCCGACGACTAGCAAAGGCCGCTCAATAGGAGCCGCAAGTGAAACGCGCTCTAAACTCTCCAACCACGCTTGTGATTGCCCGATTAATTCTGGTGCTGATCCGATCATAATGCACATTATATACTATATTTGTATTTTTTCTACATTTATTTTTCGTACTATTTATACATTTTTATTAACGCGAATCTTGCCGTAAAACTAAAAAATACTGCAAAATCAAATACTAATAAAATTAATTTAAAACTGGCACGGTGTTTGCAAATTACTTGGCATACACGGCGACAAAGGGGCCGCCAACAACGGAGAATAAATGCATGTACGACAATACAGATCACTCAAAGTCCTCGACCGAAGACACACTTAACCGGTTGGGCAACTGGCTTAAGTCTCGCCCAATTGAAAACTGGGGTTTCTTCATTGCAGGCGTGATCATCGCACGCATTCTCTTTTAATCACTGACCCTAAAGGATACCGAACAATGGGAATTTTTTCTCGCTTTGGAGACATCATAAACTCAAATCTGAACGCCATGCTCGACAAGGCTGAAGACCCTGAGAAAATCGCACGTCTAATCATTCAAGAAATGGAAGACACACTTGTAGAAGTCCGCACAGCCGCAGCCCGCACAATGGCAGACAAAAAAGAACTTCAACGCGAAATGCGTGAACTTCAAATTGTTCGCGATGACTGGTCTGCAAAAGCAGAACTCGCAATCGAAAAAGACCGCGAAGATCTTGCACGTGGCGCTCTCTCAGCGAAACAACGCGCCGAACGCGAAATCGAAAGCCGCAAATCAGCCCTTGCTGCAGTCGATGATGCCGCCGCAAAACGTCAGGATGATCTTGGTAAACTTCAAGCCAAACTTGAAGAAGCTAAAACCAAGCACCGCGCCTTAATGGTTCGCCGCCAAGCAGCTGAAGAACGCATCAAAGTTCGCTCACGCATTGATGATTCAAAAGTTGATGACGCATTGCACCGCTACGCAGCTGTTGAGCGCAAAGTCGACGAATTAGAAGCTTATGCCGACACATACGACCTCAAAAGCAAAACACTTGAAAGTGAATTTGCAGACCTTGAGGCCTCAGAAAGTGTTGAATTGGAATTAGCGGCCATGAAAGCGCGCAAGAAATCAGGATCGGATAACTAATGGACGAAGAAATCCTCATCCCGATTATCGCAATCCTGTCGATATTCGTGATCTTCCCTGGCATGTGCATGCATTACTTCACAATGTGGCGCAGCAATAAAGGCCTCTCAGCAGATGACGAGAGAATGCTGGAAGATTTATGGCGTTCCGCCCGCACAATGGAGCGCCGTATCGAAACAATAGAAAAGCTGATCGAACCAGAGGGGCCTGAAAAAGCCCCTCGCCGCCCCAGAAGCGATTTTCGCGACCTCGACGGTTAATACGATCAATTCAGAATAGAAAGAATTTTAAGATGGACGAGTATTCAAACTATAAAAATCCTAAAAGATTTTACCGCCCGACAAATGACCGCATGATTGGTGGTGTTTGTGCCGGTATCGCCGAGCGCATGGGATGGGACCCGTTATTGGTTCGTATCGCAGCCGTCGTATCTATGATTACAGGTGTATTTTCCGGTGTTGTTTTTGTCGGATATCTCATCACATGGGCCGTCACACCCAAGCGTCGCACAATGCACAATATGACAAAGGACGAAGAGTCTTTTTGGCAGGGCGTATCTGACCGCCCGAAAGTTACACTGTCTAACATCAGATACAAATTCATGGACCTAGAAGACCGGATGCAGGGTGTAGAAAAAGCCGTCACATCAGATGAATGGCGCCTACGCAGACAATTTCGTGATCTAGAAAAAAGTTAGCAAAAATCGAGCTGTATTATCGGACCTCCCAAAAAATATAATGGTCCGGTAGCGCAGCGAGAAGCAGAAGAGGGAAAATAAAATGGCACTGCAATTCTCAACACGCGTCATAGCGGCAACAAGCCTACTGACAACTGGCTTAATCGCCCTGACAATCGCATCTCAGAATGGTGAAATCAGCGTTCGAACCGCCGGCTTAGAAGTGAAATACTTCCAAGCAGACGCACAAACAGGCAAAGCACTTGAAATCAATCAGGAACAATGCCCGCCGCAATGCCCTCTTCTCGATATCAATTGGAAAAAATACGCAGACGCAACTAGCTTGAAGATTTTACGCTAGACATCGAATTTTCTGCTAAATTGCAAACAACAACAAGAAAGAGGAGACAGAAAAATGGAAGGCGGACAAGTAATGGTCGTCTGCATCGTGGCGCTAGTGATGTTGACCAGCCTGATCAAGGCATCAATCCAAAGCAAAAACAATGCAAACAAAAAAGATATGCGGAAGGCAAACGAAAACACTGCTCAAACAGACGAATTGCTTTTCAAAATGAACGACCAGCTCGACCGTATTACAGCCAGACTAACAGCGCTGGAAACCATTGTGACCGACGAAGACCGCGAGCTTAAACGTGAGTTCCAAACCTTAAAAAGCGACGTTTCCAATGTCCGTAAATCCGTAGACACAGACCGTTATTAAGAGAAAGCCCAAATTATGGATGTATTTGTATTTGTCGTCATTATCGTTGCCATTGGTTGCGGCACAGGAATTGTCACCTCCTATTTTGAAAATAAAGGCAAGTC